>QKPP01000007.1 GCA_006508105.1 Myxococcales bacterium FL481
CTCCATCTCCATCTCCATCTCCATCTCCATCTCCATCTCCATCTCCATCTCCATCGCCATCTCCATCGCCATCTCCATCTCCATCGCCGTCCCCGTCGCCTCCTCCGGTCGCGGTGCCGCCGGTCTCGGTGCCGCCGGTCTCGGTGCCGCCGGTCTCGCTGGCGCCCGTCGCAGATCCGGAATCGTCGGGGGTCGTTTCTCCAGTCTGGCTGCCAGGCGACGTGTCGTCATCATCGTCGCCAGTGACCATCCCGGTATCGGTGCCCGCCCCGGTGTCGTCAGACGTGGCGGTCTCCGTGTCGCCGTCTCCGGTCCCGGTGGGCAGCGTCGAGCCAGTCTCGGTCTCTCCCGTCCCGCTGGGGTCGACGCCTCCCGTGGAACTAGGATCGGAGCCAGTCATCGTGTCGGCCCCCGTGCCAGTCCCCATCCCAGCATCACCTTGAACGCCGAACGCAGAAGCCATCGCGGGAGCGGACACCGTCAGCGCAGCGGCACAAATCGCTGCACCCACGACTGAACGACCGCGGAGGATAGAATCTAGGTAATCGATCATCTGCGTAGGGTCGCACGACTCGAGCAAATCGGCGAGGGCTAGAGATTAAGAAATTGCGGTGAAACTGGAGTCAATTCGCTCGGTAGGACCGCTGTGTCGTGCCGCACGACCCAAACCGACGGTTCGGCTGCGACATCCTTGTCGTGCCCTGACGCTTTCGTCCCGGTAGACACGTCCCGAACCTGCCGTGAAGACGGCGCGCTGCCACCGGTATGCGGCGCAGAGAACGTCACCCTCCGTTGTACGCGGCCGCAACCGCTATCCCGCGCCTGCGTTGGCTCGTGGCGACATTCGTGGCAACACTCGGGTTATGTCAGCGTTCGCCCGTGGCCTTTGGATAGCCTGGTCCGGCACGCGGATGGCTCTCAGCAACGCCGAGGTCCGTCGCGCTTACGTCAAGATCGCCGCGGTCGTCATGGGACTGACCGCGGTGCTCAATGTCGTCGGGCTTTGGTGGCTGTGGTACGTGCCGCTCGAGCAACCCGCCGAGCTCGGTATCGGAGGCATCCTGTGGCGGGCAGCCGCCACCCTGGTGATCTTCTTGCTCGGGCCGTTGTTGGTCGTGATGACCATGAACATCGTTTTTCCGATGTTCAACGCCACAGCGTTCTTCGCCGGGCTTCGGTCCGTCTCCCCGCAGCGCGCGGCCGAACTCACGGCCCAGCAAGGCCTTCCGTTGCGCCGCGGCATCTACGTGTCGATCGTTCGCCTCGCTCGTTTTTTGTTGTGGAGCGGCGTCGCCTTCGGCGTCTCGTTCATCCCCCTGGTCGGACCCGTGCTCAGCCCGATCATGCAACTGCATGTCTCCGCGATGACCCTCGGGTGGGAGTTACTCGACCCCTACTTCGACAAGCTCGGCTTGAACTATGCTTCGCAACGGCGTTTTGTGGCCCGACATCGCGCCGGGCTCCTCGGGTTCGGGGCCCCCTACGCCCTGGTCTTCGCGGTGCCGCTGGTCGGCCCGTTGTGCTTTGGGCTGGCCCAAGCCGCGACGGCTCTGTTCGTCGTCGACCTACTTGAAGCTCGACCGCCGCCGCAAGCTGACGGCAAGGGCCCACCAAGCTGACGGTTCGCCACTCGAGCCCGAGAGGGCGGCGAATCGGCCCACGGAGCGACCGAGCGGCTCGGGCGTGATCGTTCAGGTGGCCGGCAGCAGCACCACGTCGTGGCGAGCGACCGTCACGCCCTCGCCCACCAAGACTTCATGTCCCCAACGCTCGACCCACAGCACGTTGTCGCCAGCCCCCCGGTAGCTGTAGGTCGCCACGCGGGTCCCCGAGGGTCGGCCGTGACGGCCACTTGCCCCCGCCGTGTGTTGTGCGCGTTGATCTAGCGAGTACGAGGTTCCGTGGTGTCGGATCGTGCGAGGCGGCTCGTCGCGCAAGGCCAAGTCCGCCGTCGGCTGGACGAGAAACCAGCGTTGATCCGCGAGTGAGGCCACGAGCCAGCGACGGCGTCCCGCGTCGGTCAGCGAGCACACGATGCGGACATTGCCCCCCTCGTGCAGGCGGACGAACCCCTCGACCAGATAGTCCCCGTCGTGCTCGCTCAAGCCGGCCTCGATCGTCACCACGTCACCGGTGCGCACCCGATCGACGGACAACTCGTCGCCTTGGCGCGGGGCAGACGAGCTGAGTCCATCGGCCGCAAGTTCAGCGTGGATCCGCTCTGCGACGCGTGCGCGAATCCGCTTTTGGCCCTCGGACCCCGCATCGGGCGTGGCAGGCAACGCAGCCACGCGCGAGCCCTCTTCGAGCATCGGCCGGCCGTCGCCCCAGTCACGCAAGCGCCGAGCGAGCAACACGCCCCCCCAAAAGGCCGTGGCGATCACCATGGCGGCGAGTAGCGGCGTGATCATGAGCGTCGTAGCGCTGCGTTGCGCAGGTTCCTCGAGTCCGTTCGCGCAATATATCGCGCGGACTTGCGACGTCGAGCGAAAGCCGGTGCGCGCTTGACGTTCACCGACCTCGTCGCTACAAGCCACGCTCACGGCGGTCCACAACCGCTAAACTGAGCCGGTCTCCACCCCCCTCGCCGATGGAACACTCACCCTGGGACCCAGAAGACGTCGAGTTTCTACTCGCCGCAGATGGCGAACCGGTGGGAGAGATTCGCATCGAAGCGCTCGAAGCCCGAGCGCTGTACAAGCAGCTGGTCGCGGCCCGCTGTCTCGACCACAAGCTCGCGCAACGCCGCTTGCCGATGTGGGTCTCGAGCGCCGGGGAGGAGGCCACCTCGACCTGCGTCGGGGCCCTCGTCAGCGCCGAGGAGTGGGTCTACCCCGGGCCCCGCGATGTGGGCGTGGCGATCGGTCGCGGCCTGCCGTTCGACGAGATTGCCCGGCAAGCGCTCGGCGGCGCGCAAGCCGACCACCGCGGTCGACTGCGCGCCGGGACGATCGTCAGCCATTCGGCTGGCATCGCGCCACCCAGCGCCGCGTTGGGAATGCATTTGCCCCTCGCCGCGGGCCATGCCCATGCCGCCAAGCTGTCGCGTCTGGGGCACGCCACCATTGCGATGTTCGGGGAAGGCCTGACGACCACCGGCGTGTTCCACGAGACCATCTCCCTGGCCGCCTGCTGCGAGCTACCACTGGTGTTCGTCTGCAAAAGCCAGCTGTGGCCCGATCAAGCGCCGGCCGAGGCCGGCCTGCTCGGCGATAGCGTGGCCGATCGCGCGCGCAGTTGCGGGGTCTGGACCCGTCGCGTAGACGGCGCCGATCCCTTGATCGTCCACCAAACGCTGCGTCATGCGCTGCTCCGAGCCCGAGAAGGGTCGGGCCCCGCCCTCGTGGAGACGGTGATCAGCCCGATGCGCCAAGACCCGCCTCCCCACCGCGACCCCGTCGAACGTCTCCGCCGTTACCTCGACACACGGGGGCAATGGACGAAGACGTTCCAAGACGTCGTCGAGGCCGAGTTCAACACCGCGTTCGACAAGACGGCGAACGCTTTGGAGGCGGCCGCCGTATGACCGTACTCGAGCGGCTGGCCGCCACGATCGCGGAGCTTCTCGTCGACGATGCACGCCGCGTCCTGCTGGGTGAAGATGTGCGCGACGGCGGGATGCTCGGACTGTCCTTGGCCGCGATGGGCGACCCCAATCTCCGCGATCGCGTCGCCGCGATCCCGCTGAGCCCGACCGCGATGTGGGCCCACGCCGCGGGCTTGGCCGCCGGTGGTCGGCGACCGATCGTGCTGTGCGCGGCCGCCAGTGCCCTGTTTGAAGGCTTCGCAGGCTTGCGTGAAGCCGCCCACCTCGGTTGGCGCAGCGGCGACCAGCGGCCCGTCCCGTTGCTCATCGTCGCCCCCGAAGGGCCGGGGTTCGGACTGGGTACCGAGCACGCGAGCGTGCCGGAAAGCGTCCTGACCGGCATCACGGGTCTGCGGGTCGTGGTGGCCGGGCGAACCGAGGAGCTCGCTGCGTACCTGCGCGCCGCGGCGAACTTCGACGCCGGCGACCAGCCCACCGTGCTGCTGTTGCCGCGAACCCTGCTCCTGCGCGAAGCCCCGACGTCGACACCGCTGACCTTGGACCATCGGTTCGGCTCCGCGCACGTGCTGACGGGCGGCGACGACTTGACTGTGTTCACCTGGGGATCGACCGTGGAGACGGTGCTCGACGCGGTTCGAGAAACTGCCGCTGACGCGACCATCGTCGACGTGTCCACGCTGGGACCGCTGGACACCGACACGCTCGTGGACGCAGCCAATCGCACCGGCCGGCTGCTGATCGCGCACGCCGGACCGGCGGCATTCGGCGTGGGCGCCGAAATCGCGGCCCTCACCGCCGACCGCTCGATCTATCACCTCGACGCACCGGTCACGCGCGTCACCGGTCAGCCGGGCCCCTACGCGCCCGGTCGAGAGGAATCGGCGCTGCCTTCCCGAGCCGACCTCGTGGCGGCCATCCAAGCGCTCATACCGCACCCACGGCGACCGTCGCCGGGCCGGAGCCGTTAACCCGACCACCGTTCGACCGCACCCAAGGAGCCGAGATGTTCGAATTCAAACTACCGGAGATCGGCGAAGGCGTGGTCGAAGGCGAGATCGTGCGCTGGCTCAAGCAACCCGGCGAGTTCGTGACCGCGAACGACGGTCTACTCGAGGTCATGACGGACAAGGCGACAGTGGAGATCCCGTCACCGATCGCCGGCACCGTGCACGAGCTGACCGCGGCCGAGGGCGACATCTGTCCCGTCGGAGAAGTCATCGCGCGTCTCGACCCGAGCGCGGCTGCTCCGGCCGAACCCACTGCCGCCACGAAGCCGGCGAACGCCGCCGTCACAGCGCCGCAGGGGGCTGCCGAGCCAACCGCGACCTCGGAACGAGTCCTGGCGACCCCCGCGGCGCGAGCCCTCGCACGTGAGCGTGGTGTCGATCTGTCCACCGTCGCCCCGGATGCCCACGGCCGCGTCACGAAGCACCTTGTGCTGGCCGCGGATCGGGCGGCGCCCGTGGCTTCGTCTTCGACCGTGGCCCCGATGGCAGGTCCCACGACGACGCCCGCACCCGCCGTGGCGACGCCCGCCCCCGCCACCCCACCACGGACGCGGCGCCGAGCGGACGCAGGCGGAGGGGACACGGAGTCGCTGCCGTTTCGCGGCATGCGACGGCGGATCTCAGAGTCGCTGTCGCAAACCTGGTCGGCTGCGGTTCACTTCACGTACGTCGATGAACTGCAGGTCGACCGTCTGGTGCAGCTCCGCGAGGACGCCAAAGTCGCGGCAGCGGAGCAGGGCGTCAAACTCAGCTATCTGCCGTTCATTATCAAAGCCGTCGTTCACAGTTTGCGCAAATACCCGATCGTCAACGCCGAACTCGACGAGGCCAACGGGCGCATCATCGTCCACAAGCGCTATCACATCGGCATCGCCACGGCGACGGAGGCCGGGCTCGCGGTGCCGGTGATCCGAGACGCCGATCAGCTCAGCTTGCTCGACCTCGCCCGGGAAATCGAACGTCTCGGGACCGCGGCACGCGACGGCAAGGCCACCAAGGACGACTTGACCGGCAGCACGTTCACGATCACCAGCTTGGGGACCATCGGAGGCTTGCACGCCACGCCGATCCTGAACCAGCGAGAGGTGGGCATCTTGGGGGTGCACGCGATTCGCAAGGTCCCGGTGTTCGACAAGCAGGACCAGATCGTCCCCGGACAGCGCATGAACCTGTCGTCGTCGTTCGACCACCGGATCGTCGACGGTTTCGAGGGGGCCTCGTTCGTCCAGGAGGTCAAGCGCTACCTCGAGGACCCCACGCTGCTGTTCCTCGCCGGGATCTAGCGCGCGCCGGTTTCACGGAACCCGCGCACGCTGACGGCTCCCGTTGCTACGACGGGAGAGCCGCCCCGCGTTCCCGCGACGCGCTTCCCAACCCCGCCCCCCCTTGGTATTCCGTGCGCGCGGCTGAACTGGCGGCGCACACTGTCTTCCAACCACGTTCACGATCGAGGAACACCATGCCCAATCTCAAGACAACCGTACTGATCATCGGCGCCGGCACTGGCGGCTACCCCTGCGCGATCCGTCTCGGTCAGCTAGGGGTCGACGCCATCTTGGTCGAAAAAGCGCTGCCGGGAGGCGTGTGCTTGAACTGGGGCTGCATCCCGTCGAAAGCCCTCATCAGCGCGACCAAGTTGTACACCAAGGCCCAAGAGGCGGCGGATATGGGTCTGGAGTTCAGCGGCGCCAAGGTGGACCTGCCCAAGATGCAGACTTGGAAGGCCGGCATCGTCAACAAGCTGACCACTGGCGTGCGCGGGCTGGTCAAAGGCAGTGGCACCCAGTACATCGAAGCAACAGCTGAGATCGTCAGCCCGAAGCAAGTCGTGTTGCGCTACGCCGACGGCAAGCCGGACGATACCGTCGAAACCGAGCACATCGTCGTCGCGACCGGCTCAGTCCCGATCTCGATCCCTGGCTTCGAAATCGACCAAAAGCGCGTGCTCGACAGTACGGGGGCCTTGGCGCTCGACAAGATCCCCGGCGAGATGGTGTGCATCGGCGGTGGCGTCATTGGCCTCGAGTTGGGTCAGACGTTCCAACGCCTCGGTACCAAACTCACCGTGCTCGAGGGCCTCGACCGCATTCTCGGAACGGTTGAAAAGGACTGCGCCGCGCTCGTCAACAAGCAGATCATTGCCGACGGCGGCACGGTCCACACCAAAGCCCGCGCGACGGGCTGGGAAGAGCGCGACGGCCGAGCGATTGTCAAAGCCGACATCGACGGCAAGCCCGTGGAGATTCCGGCCGACGTGATCTTGCTCTCCGTTGGACGGCGACCGGTGGCGAAAGGCTTTGGCCTCGAGAAACTCGGCGTCCAGCTCGATGAGCGCGGCTTCATTCGCGTCGACAAACGCCAAGCGACCAGCGTGCCGGGCATTTGGGCCGTGGGTGACGTGGTCGGCCAGCCGATGCTCGCCCACAAAGCCTCGCACGAGGGCGAGGTGTTGGCCGAAGTGCTCGCGGGGAAAAACGCGATCAACGACGCGCGGGTCATTCCCAACGTGGTGTTCACCGAGCCGGAGATCGCATCGGCGGGGCTCGGCGCCCAAGAAGCCAAAGACGCCGGCTACACGGTCGACATCGGCAAGTTCCCGTTTTCGGTCAGCGGCCGCGCGATGGCCATCGGAGAGGCGCACGGATTCGTGAAAATCGTGACCGACCAAGCCGACGGTCGGGTCCTCGGCGTGCACATCGTCGGGCCCGAAGCCAGCGACCTTATCAGCGAAGCCGCGCTGGCCATCGAGATGGGGGCGTTTGCCGAGGACATTAGCCTGACCATCCACCCGCACCCCACCCTGGGTGAAGCGGTGATGGAGGCGGCCAAGCACGCCATCGGCGAGGCCGTGCACATCCCGAACCGACGCAAGCGCTAGGCCGGCTCACCGGACCCGGCTGGACAATCGCCGGGTCCGCCGATCGATCCCAGCCAGCACCGGACAATGGGCTCCGTGCACGTCGGCCGCGATCGCCGTCACCGACCGGTGCCGCCGGGCCGAGCCGAACACGAAGGCCCGGCCGCGCTCGAGAACCGGAGTCCACGTTTACACATTCGGACGAAAGCCGGGGTCGAATGCCCACACTCCGCGTCGAGTCGGCATTTGTACCAACGCGCGCAACGTCGCTAAGAACCGCTGGCGAGGCCATTCGCGGGCACCAAATCGGGCGAGGTGGTCGGTGTGGACCTGGCAGTCGACGAGCTCGACGCCCCAGCGCTCGAGCTGTTGCACCAGCCACACAAACGCTACCTTCGAAGCATCCGGCGTGCGAGCAAACATAGACTCACCGCAAAACACCCGACCGAGCGAAACCCCATAGAGCCCCCCGACGAGCTCATCACCTCGCCACGCCTCGACCGAATGGGCGTACCCGTGGCGATGCAGTCGAGCATAAGCAGACTGCATTTCGCGGGTGATCCAAGTCCCGTTTTGGCCGTCTCGCGAGATCGCCGCGCAAGCGCCGATCACTCGTTCAAAACTGGTGTCGAGTCGGATCTGGTAGGGCTCTCGCCGCAGACACTTGCGCAGGCTCTTGCCAACGTGCAGTTCCCTCGGCAAAAGCACCATCCGCGGGTCGGGCGAATGCCACAAAATCGGCAGCCCGTCCTCGTACCAGGGGAAGATCCCGTCGGCGTAGGCCGCGAGCAACCGCTCTGGCCGAAGGTCGCCACCGATGGCCACCAGGCCGTGAGCATCGGCCTCCTCGGGAGCCGGGAGCGAAGCGTTCGGTCCGAGCACACGCACCGGCACAGCTGCGAGCGTAGACGAAGTCGACAGAGGAGGTGAAGTTGTTCGAGCCGTGAAGGGAGCAACTGCGGGGTCAACGAAAACGGGGACGTCGCGCCGCGTCCCTCGGACGAACCGGGAAACTCCGCCACGCGGGCAAAGCCCGCGAGTCGGCGTGAGCCCACACGGCCTGTCGCGGGCGTCCCCTCGCCCGGAATCAACCGCGTGGCGACGGCCCAGACGCGTCTAGATGTGTTCGACGACGCGACCCCCGACGTCCGCGATCAGACCCACGACCGGCGCTTTTTCGTTGAGCCGCCGATCGGCCAATCGATCGGGGTAGACCATCACATCGGCGATCCACGTATCTTGCTCCACTTGACCTCCGGCCGGCAGCTCTTGCAGCGTCTGTGCGTGGGCCATGGGTAGATTGGCGAGCACTTGTCCCGCCGGTGTGGAGGGCTGCGTCGGGCTCCTTGAGCGCGAGGACACGTCCGCGGCAACTCGTTTGAGGTACGCCGTGTCGAATCGTCGGGCGGGATCGAGACTGAAGACCACCCGAGCCCAGCGCACGCGCGACTGCCGACCAACGAGCTCGGGATCGTAGCCAACCGCCCAGCCAACCACGAGTGGTCCGCTCTCGATCGCCCGCCGGCGGACCTTGCCCGACCGCAACTGGCCCACCATACCCAGAGCGAATCCGACCACCAGGAGGACCACCCCACCGAAAATGGCGGAAGTCGGCACCCAGCCGGCCGCGGCCGCGGCCGCCGCAACCAACGCGAGCAACGCACCGATCCCGGCCACCGAGTCCGCGAAGCAGCTTCGATCCCCACGAGCGCGACGCCGCAGCTCGTCGTCCATGCGACGCGGCGTGGTGGCGTAGCGATGCCGCAACTGCGACAGCTCGGTCATGCGGCGTCGGCCTCTCGCTCGACGACCGGTGGCATCGAGCCCCCTCGCCGGGTCACGATGCCGGTGTTGACCCTAGTCAGCCGGATGCAGGCGAACCAGGTCCTTCGTGAGGTTCTTTTGGTGTGCTTCAAGAGTCCCGCCGCCGATCTCCAACAGCTTCGCGTCCCGCCACAATCGCTCAACCGGGTACTCGCGGCAATACCCGGCGCCACCCATCACCTGCATTGCGTAGTCCGCCACCGTCTTGCCCACCGGCGCGGCGAACAGCTTGGCGGCGTCGGAGCCTACGCGGTTGCGCACGCTGGGGCCCACGTCTCGCGCCACGTTGTAGACGAGGCACTTCGCCGCCTGTGTCATCGCGAAACCCTCCGCGATGTAGCGTTGGATCTGCCCGAAGTTGTGGATGGGATCGCCAAACGCCCGGCGTTCTTGCGAGTAGCGCAGCATCAGCTCACTGCAGCGCTCCGCGATTCCAACGCTCATCGCCGCCAGCGTGAGCCGCTCCAGCTCCAGGTTGCGCATCATGTGGGTCAGTCCGCCGCCCTCTTCGCCCAACCGGGACGCAATCGGCACCACGCAATCTTCGAAAATCAGCTCGCTCATGCTCGAGCTGCGCATCCCGAGCTTTTCGATGTGAGGCGACGTCGAAAAACCCGGGCAGTCCCGGTCGACCACAAACGAGGTCACGCGCCCCGCGACCTTGGCGTAGATCAAGAAGCAGTGTCCCTCGCAGCCGTTGGTGATGTAGGTCTTGCTCCCGTTGAGCACATAGTGGTCGCCGTTGAGGACAGCCGTCGCGCCCATGCCCAACACATCCGTCCCCGCGCCCGGCTCCGTCATGCCCATGCCACCGATCCACTCGCCGCTGAGCACCTGCGGCAGGTAGCGTCCGCGCTGCTCCGCGGACGCAGAGAAATAGAAGTTGTTGACGAACAAGATCGCATGCGCCAAGTAGGCCAACGCGAAGCCCGGGTCGTACTTGGACAGCTCGTGATGCACGATCACCGCGGCCACCGCATCGAGTCCGGCGCCGCCGCCTTCCTCCGGCACGGTGATGCCCAACAGCCCGAGATCACCGAGGCGACGAAACAGCGCCGTGTTGAGTTCGCCGCGGCGGTCGAACTCAGCGGCCTGCGGTTGAACCTCGCGCAGGGCGAATTCTCGCACCATGTCGCGCAGCATCTTGTGTTCCTCGGTTGGATTGAACAAACGCTCGTACTGAGATGCTTCGGTCATGGCTCGTCGTCCCGCGGTCGGCCTCGCGAGCTTCGCGCTAGCCCCGGATGGTCAATCGGAGCGTGCGAGGCGAGGCGAGGCCGGATACAAGCTAAGTAGCTTCAGTTGGCGGAGCGCGCAAAGCTCGAGCGCCGGCTGGTTTCGTCTCGCGTTGCGATGCCCGCTCGAGCGTGGCGTAGGTCGACGCAGCCCGCCGCTCGAGGCGACAGCGCCGAAACTCGGTCAGTTGATCGGTGGCCCCGCGGCGACAGATGCGACCCCGCATGCTGGCAGTTCCGGAAACGGCGCCCCTCACAAACGCGACGTGTGGGCGTTGCACCCTCGCCAGCTAACCGACAGCGGTTGCCGCGTCCGGCGAGTGTGGCACCTTCTGAAAAGCTGCGGCCGGCGTCTTGAGGACGCCGGCCGTAGAAGGTTTCGCGCGTACGAAAACGAATGAGCGAGAAGTAGGAGCAGGAGCGGGAGCGTGGGAGTGAGCAGGAGCGGGAACGAGGAACGCGTACGCGGCCGACAGGGTCCCACCGCCGCAACGCGGCGGTCAAGCCGGACCGCGTCGCGTTTCTCGGGGATGGCGACATGCGCACCGATCGTCGACACACCGCGATCAGCGCGATTCGGAATCGATCCGCGCACGCGAGGATCCCACAACGCGCCCTCAGCCGACGTGGAGCGTCCGCCACCGATGAGCGACCCCACCCCGTAGCCGCCCGAAGGGGCTAAGCGGGTGACGTCTCTTCGCTAGCGACGCGAGGCTCTCCGCCCGGCTCGTCCTCAACCGGGGTACCCGCTGGATCTGCGCGATCCGATGTCGGCGCGGCCTCAGCCGGACGCGTCGCGTCGATCGGATCATCCGCGACCTCAGGGTGCTCGTGCGACTTCGCCTCGTCACCCGCAACGTCACCCGAGACTCCCGTAGTCGCGGCCCGCTCGGCCCGACTCGCATCTGGCCCGCCGGTAGCGTCCTCGCCAGCAGGCACCGTCACCTCCGACGGCTTGCCGTCTGCCTGCCCCATTGGCGAAGTCGAGGCATCGTGATCGTCTGCCGTCGGCGCCTCGCCGAGTGGCCGCGGCTCGCGAGCCGCGAGTGGCTCGGGTGGCTCGGGTTCCTGCGGCCGGGGTTCGCTGGCCGGCCAACGAGCCGCGGCTGCCTGAGCATCGTGGGACTCGAGCGCCGAGTCGTCGGCGCGTTCGGGCGCCGACGACTCCGAGTCGCGACGGTTGCGGACACCAGCCGCACCCGGGCTCGCCGCCCTCCGCTGGGCTCCGCCGCGCTTGCCCGTTCTCGACCGACCCCGGCGGTTGGCCGAGTTCGGCGGGGACTCGGAGCCCACGCGAGGATCGTTGGAAGCTGCCGTGCGAGGCGGCAGGCCACGCTCGATCCGGCAGTCGTTGCACATACGATCGGGTGGGTACTCACCATCGACAGCCGGCGTCAACGACATACCGGGCGTGTACACCCAGCTGCCCTTGCACCCCACCACCACGCACGGCATGGTCTCGCCGCCTTGCGCCGGGCCCGACGCCTTGGCTCGCTCTGCCGCCATTGCCAAAAACTGCCCTTTAGCGCAGTCGTCACACAGCTTGATGGGATCTTCGAGCTTGCCCGCCAAGAACGCCTGTAGCTGGGCGCCGGTCTTGTACGTCCAGGTGGTGGTGCAGTCCGGACGCCCGCATTTGATTGCGCGATCGGGATGGACCCGACAAAACTCGCGACAGGTGGCACACATCCGCTTCGGGACCGACGGCGAGGTCTTCGCGTCGGGAGGAAGACTCGCCCACGCTCGCAACTGCGATGCCCGATCCCATTCGAAGGTCTTGTTGCAGCCGTGAACTTTGCACGGTAGCTCGATCGGCTTGAGTTTCGCGGCCCGCTCCGCACAGACCGAGCACATCCGCTCGGGGGGCCCGTCCAACGGCCTCGGTTTGCGTGCGCGTTTCGAACGGCGCCGCTTCTTGCCCTCACTGGGCTCCGCTGCCGGGCCGGCGGCCTCGACCCGGCCGTCCGTCGCTCCAGCATCGGCGTCCGATGTCGTCGACGCGGCCTCGGCCTCGCCTGAGGTGGAAGATGTGGATTCACCGACCTCGTCTCGTGGCAAGTCGGACGCCCCGTCGCCCGCGAGGGCCCGGCTGCGATTGCCCGCGGCTTCCTTGGCCTGCTGCCGCGCCACCCAAGCATGGTGGCGGCGCTGCGCATCGACCGTCCACGTCCAGGTGCGTGAACACCCAGCAACCTTGCAGGGTACGGCCTGCTCGGTCATCTCGCGCTCGCGCTGAAAACAGCTCTCGCACAATCGCGAAGGGGGTTTGACCCGGTCGTTCCGCTGAAGCTGGTGCAGCTGAGCCCCGCGCTTCCACGTCCAGGTTTTGGTGCAGGACGGGTTGCGACAGGGGATCTCTTTGTCCTCCAGCTCGTTGAACCGGAGCAAACACTTGTCGCACATCCGCTGCGGCGGCGGCTGCCCGAACGAACGCAGTTGTTGGGCCCCAAACCACGTCCACGTCTCTTCACAGCCCTCGACCCGGCAGGGCATCTGCTTGTCGCGCACGCTTTCGAGCAAACGGGCGGTCAGCGGATTCGAGCTGGCTCCATCCCGACGACGATTGTCGGACGCTCGGCGTTCGCCCTCGCGAGCACGACGGGGCTTTCCTCGGTCCGCGCTTCGCTCCTCACGACTCGCGCTTGGCTTCCGTCGATCCTGCTCCCCCCGAGAAGGACCGCGCCGCTGCGATCCCCGGCGGTCGTTGGGCTCGGCCTTGCGCTCCGGACTGGACTCAGGTCGTCTGTTGGGAACATCGCCCACGGGAGAATGAGTATCGTGTACGGCCCGCCGCGACGTCCAGGTCAATCGCTGACGTCACCGCGGCGCGCGACGCCCGATGCCCCGCGAAGCTGCGAGCCGGCGCTGGCCACCCCTTCGCGCCGAGGGCGAGCCGGGCGAGCCGGGCCGAAACGAGCCAACCGCTCCATGTGTCGTATAATCTCGGTTAGCTAGGAGACTGTTCATGTTGTCACTTCTCGTGGGTACCGCCGTGGGGGCCGGAACGTTCTTGTGGGCCAAGAACAAACGGCGCGAATCGACCGGCAGTTCGGCGGTCGCCGGCGTAGCCACCGGCGCCGCATCCGCGGCTGCGGTGGCGCTGGTCAGCACATTCTTTTGGCCGATCGCCGTGCTCGGCGCGGCCGGAACCGTCTACTACCTCGGCCGAAGCCGCGGCCAAAAGGCGTTGAAACCGGGAAGCGAATAGCTCAGCCCCGCGAGTCCCGGAGTCCTCCGCTTCGCCGCGCGTGCACGTCCGCTAGAGCACGAACGTCACGTAGAAGTAAACAATCGGCGCCACGAACAACAACGCGTCGATGCGGTCGAGCATGCCGCCGTGGCCGGGCAATACGCTCCCCGAGTCCTTCACGCCGTAGGTGCGCTTGATCGCCGATTCAACGAGATCACCGCACTGACCGACCGCGCTGCCGAGCACGCCGAGCACGAGCGCGTGCGACCAGTGCAAACCGGGCACGAGCCAAGCCATGCCCAGGCCGAACGTCGCCAGGCAGCCGCCGACCAGTCCTCCCACGCTGCCCTCCACGGTCTTGTTGGGGCTGACTTGAGGATAGAGCGGATGACGACCAAACATGCGGCCGAACGCGTAGGCGACCGTGTCCGACAAAAACGCGATACCGAGCGCGACCAGAAGCCAACCCGCCCCCGGCGACTCGAGATCGCGCTTGAACAACGGCACGGCGGAGACCAACAGCGTGACGTAGGCCAGCCCGGACACCGCGGCCGCCAGATGTCGCGCTGCGCCAGAGAGTTGAGCGCGTTGGAACAGCACGGTGATGGCAATCCCCACCACGCCCACCGAGAGCACCGCGGAGACCCGCAACGGATGGTCTCCGAGCGTCACCGCCACAATCGCGCTCGAGCCGACGAGCCCGGTCACGAACCGGACCGCGATGTGCCTTCCCGCCCCCAGGGCCATCCGAAGGTACTCATCCAGCGCGATGCCTCCGCCCACCACCGTCAGCGCGAGCACTCCCCACAAGGTGTCGTCGCCCAACACCGCGTACAGCAGGCCCGGCACCAGCACAGCGGCCGTAGCCAGGCGAGCGGCGAGATTGCTCATGGCCGCAACTTGCCCATCGCCGCGAGCAACGATGCTGGCTCGTCGGTTCCGGTCAGCGCGCTCTCGATCGCTTCACGCATCGCCGGCGTGAGCTTTCGCGCCGCGAGCTTGGGGTTGGGGGTGGCCACCTGCTCGTCGAGCATGCCGTAGCGCCGCTTTCGGCTCGCGTACGCCGCGAGGGCCTCGACAAGCGCCTCGCGCCCGAAGTCGGGCCACTGCTGTTCGGTGAAGAACAGCTCGGCGTACGCCACCTCCCACAAGAAGAAGTTGGACACCCGAAGCTCACCGCTCGTCCGAATCAGCAGATCCAGCGGCGGCAGCAGTTGCGACGACGGCACGAACCCGCCGAAGCGCTCGACATCGAGATCGTCGATATCGAGCTCGCCAGCCGCCACCGCCCGACAAGCCGCCCGAGCCGCCGCCGCAAGCGTTTCTCGACCGCCGTACGACAACGCGAGACACAACAGCATGCCGTCGTTGCCCGCCGAGTCCGCGATCAACTGCTGCAGCGGGTCGCGCACGGCATCCGGCAGACGATGGGTGTCTCCGATCGTTTGCAGGCGGATCCCGTTGTCCATGATCTCGGCCCGCTCTTCACGAAGGTAGCGCCGCAGCAAACGCATCAGGTGCAACACCTCTTGCGGCGGGCGGTTCCAATTCTGGCTGGAGAACGCGTACAGCGTGAGCGCCTCGAGGCCCATGCGACGCGCGGCTCGGACAACCGTGCGCACCGCGTCCGCCCCCTTGCTGTGGCCCTCCTCGCGAGAGAGACCCCGGGATCGGGCCCAACGCCCGTTGCCGTCCATGATGATCCCCACGTGGCGCGGCAACTTGTCCGCTGGTGGTTGAGCCGCGTCTTCGGGCATGCGAGATGGCCTCGATACCACGCTCGCCGCGGACCGTCCACGCTCGGTCGGAAGCCCAGCGAGGGGTCTGGCGACCGTGGCTGACTCAAAAACGATAGCCTATCTCGCCATTGCCGCAAAGCGGAGGGCCCCCGCTAAGGCCGGGGATTCGGGCTTGCCTCGCTGCACGGCCGGCCTTGCCGGTCCCCGATCCTAGCCTTAGACTCACCGTTCAAACTCGCCCGCAGGCTGGTATGAGCGCCACAGAAACTGTCGAGTCCTATTTGATCCGCACCGGGGTCGCGCACGAACAGATCGACGACACGACGTGGGTCGTGCAACTCGACGACGCGCGCCGGAGCCGCATCGCCGTGAAGATCGAAGAGCCGATCTTACTGTTCTCCACTCCGATTCTCGAAGTTCCGGCACAGGCCGGCGATCTCGAGAAACTGTACCGCACGTTGCTCGAGCTCAACGCCGAGCTCGTCCATGGCGCGTACGCCCTGCAGGGTCAACGCGTCGTGTTGTCGGGCACACAGCAGACCGAGAGCGTCGACCTCAATGAATTTCAAGCCACACTCGATGATATGGCGATGGCTTTGGACAAGCACCGTGACCAGCTAGGCTCTTGGACCGCGGCACCGGCCACCAACTAGGCGGAGATTTCGATCGATGGGACTGTTTTCCCGACTGGGCACGCTCATTCGCTCCAATATCAACGAGCTGATCAACCGGGCCGAAGACCCGGAAAAGATGCTCAACCAAGTCCTCGTCGACATGAAGACGCAGCTCGTCGAGGCCAAAAAGCAAGTCGCGGTGGCGATCGCGGACGAAAAGCGCCTCAAAAAACAGTACGAGCAAGAGGTCGCGCACGCGGAAGAATGGGAACGCAAGGCCATGCTCGCCGTGCGAGCAGGAAACGATGAGCTGGCGAAAGCAGCGCTGAAGCGTAAAACAGACCACGCCGGGGTGGCCGAGTCCCTCAAGGACCAGTGGGACGCCCAAAAAGAGTCGGTGGCCCAGCTCAAAGACGCGCTGCGTGGCCTCGACAACAAAATCGAAGAGGCCAAACGCAAACGGAACATCTTGGTTTCTCGGCAAAAGCGCGCCGAAGCCCAGCAAACGATCAACGAGACCCTGGCTGGGCTCAACAGCAGTGGCGCGTTCGCTACGTTTGACCGCATGGCCGAGCGGGTGACTCAGCTCGAAGCCGAAGCCGAAGCCACGGCCGAGCTGAGCACCGGGCTGCCCGAATCCAGCCTCGAATCGCAGTTCAAAGCGCTCGAGGCCGGGGGCGTCGACGACGACCTCGAAGCCTTGAAGCAGAAGATGGCCCTGGGAGCCGGTGGCTCGAACAAGAAGGCCATCGAAGGCGAAGTCGGCAGCGCACCGGGTGAGGGCGGCGACAAGCCAGCGGCGGACGACATGGACGCCGAGCTCGAAGAGCTCAAGCGCAAACTGTCGGCCACCTAGAAGCAAGACAGCCTTCCTCAACGGGCGCGGCCCACCGAGGAGCTCCACTTGGGGTCGGCACCGGCCGACCCGCGGCCGTGTTCACCGCCTGACGCTTGGGCTCCCCCGTCAGCGAAGGCCGTGTCGAGACCGCTGGTGCGACTACGCGCTCAACTCGCGCTGCAAATCTTCGGCTCGCTGCAACAACGGCGCGAGCGCGTCGCCGTGCAGACCGAGCTCGCCCAGGACCTGGTCCCCGGCTTCGGAGATGGGCTGCGGCCGGTCATCATCCGCAAGGCCGACATGCGCAGCCACGCGCTCGGCCGCCGCCACCGCGTGGCCGACTTGGGCGTATCCCGTCCCGTCGTCGAAGTCGCGGTACTTGTGATGGCGTCGCACCGCTTCTTTGACGAGCGCCGGCAGCCGCCAGTGGTCGATCACCGCCGCCCCGACGTGCGGATGCGTCATCTCCACGGCCATCGTCATGTCCTCGTCAGAGGCACCGGCCGGAGGCGTCTCCTCAAAAAACTGCCAAATGAGTGGTCGCCCGACGTCGTGCATCAAGCCGCACAAGAACGCGTACTCGGTCCCGATGCCGAGCAGCGTGAACACCTCGCGGGCCAAGTAGCCCACCGCCACGGCATGCAGCCGTTCACGGCGCAAGCGGGCTTCGGCCGACCCGCGGAAGATGTGAGCCTCGGCCACGCTTTGGTACAGCACGTCACGCATCAGCCCCACGCCGAGCTGCATGACCGCGTTGCGCAACGAACGAATGGCCCCGCCCCGACCGTACAACGGTGAATTCGCGATGCTCATAATCCGTGCGGTGAGCATCGGATCGGGTTGGATCAGGGCCTCGAGTTCGCGGACCGTCACGTCGGGATTGCCCGCCACCTCCATCGCCCGGGCGGCGACATTGGGCAGCATCGGGAGGCGAGGTTTGCGACCGTCGGTCAGCTTGGTCACCGCCTCACGGGCGATCTGACGCACTCGATTCGCACGAGCTTCCGCCGAGTCGGCTTGGGTTGCCGACTCGTCGATCTCGTGGCTCACCTCGTCGGGGCGAAGGTAGACCCGCCGAGGGACATTGGAGGCGGCCGAGGACATGGCCTCTACATCGCTCACCGGCTGACGAAATTGAGGAGCGCACCGCTGAACACCCGCCCACATCAGGCCGTATCGTCGCCCGAGTCACGACGCGACCGGACACGGTCCGAACCCCTGCGAGCTGAGTGTCGCGGGCCGCACTCGGCCGAGTCCACCGCCGGGTTCGACCGTTCCTGTCCGCGGTGGACGTCGGCCGCTAGCCCGGGGGACTAGCGGTCCGTAGCGAGGCCACGGCCTCGGCAGCTCGGCGTCGCCTGCGCTCCAGATCACCATCGCGCTGGTGTGGTTCCAACCGGTCAACTGCGGCACAGAAGCGTTCTAGATGCGCGAGCGCCTGCGCTTGGCCCCCGAGCTCAAGCAACGCCCGGGCCAATCCGTAGTGGGCCTCGACCGAGTCCGGCTCGCGACTGAGCACCTCACGAAAGCCCGCGACGGCGACCTCGGGGTCGCCCTCGCGCAGGGCCAGCTCGGCCAGATTGAGCCGCGCTTCGGGCTGGTCGGGGTCGCAGCGCAGCGCGTGGTCGAAGTGGTCGCGGGCGCGGTCGAGCTGCCCCTGCTCGGCCAGCAAACTGCCGAGATTGGTCCACGCCGGCGCGAAGTCGGGATCGAGTTCCAGCGCGTGCTCGTAGGCTTGCTGGAGCTCCGCCTGGCGAGAGCGCGACGGCCCGTCTGGGTCCGGCCGCCCCTCGATCTCCCGCGCACGCCGATACCAGCCGTACGCGGTGTCCGTCTCTGCGGGGTCGACCGTCGCGGCACCGCCCGGCAGGGCCACCACCTGCGCCACCTGTCGTTGCAACGCGGCCAGCTCGAAGTCGAGTACAAGCTGCCCCGTGGCTGCATCGTAGTTGCCCTCGTCGGTCACGACCACTACCCGATCTCGCTCGCATTGCACCCGCAACGTCGCCAGCGGATCGTCGACGGCGGGTAGGCGAAGCCGCAACGCGTCCAAGCTGCGCCGTACCCGTTGCAGGGAGAGACCGGCATTGAGCAAGCCCACGGCGACTTTGATCGACACGAGATCGCGGAAGGTGTAACGCAGGCGACCGCGCTGGCGCTGACTTGGGGCCAAAAATCCGGTCTGCGACCAGTAGCGCAAGCGACTCTCGGGCACTTCGAACAGACGTGCGACCTCGCTGACCGAGTACAACGCGCCGGCGGCTGGTGCAGCCCCGCCACGGGTGGCGTGCTTGGTCATCGTGACCCCCCGTTGGATCGCGGTTTGGCGCCGCCGAACCCCGCCGCAGGGCGGCGCGACCCGTCGGCGCCGACCATCGCGTCGCCATCGACATACACGCGTGTTCCTTCAGCTCGTACGCGAACATCGACGAGGATGCCACGCGATTCGACCGGCGCCTCGCTCCAGCGCTGGAGCTCCGGGTGAGCCAGCTCGATCAAGTGGCGTTGGAGCCCTCGTTGCCCGGCCATCAGATCCACCAACCGCGCCGCCGTGGCGGCATCACAGCGATCACGAAACAGCGACGCGCAGCGCGACAAGTCGATGGTCAGCATCACCGTCGCGTACGCTTGCCCGCTCCCGTGTGTCTCTCGGTCTCGGCCGCCTTCCACCACGACCTCGGCGTAGGTCAGTAAGGCCCGCAGCGACGCGGCCGGAAGCACTTCCCGGATCTCACGACGGATGAGCGGGAGCTGTTCGACGCGGATCCAACGCGGGGCGTCGAGGGTCACCCCTCTCGGCGCAGGCCGATCGCGTGTGTCGGGCGATGTAGGCATAAGTCCTACTCAGTATGGGGGAGCGCAGTCACGCTCCAAACTTTATGACGAATCGGCCGACCGCGGACTGCGGCCGGCGGTAACCTGGTCTGGCGCCCATGGACGTCCTGTTCGTCACCGATCCACTCGCATCGCTCAACCCGCACAAAGACAGCACCTACGTGATGGTCACCGAGGCGCAGCGACGCGGCCATCGCCCCTACGCGGTCACGCTCGAGCGGCTGCTGCTGCGCCAAGATCGCGCGATGGCCCACGCGGTGCCGCTCGCCACCGGCGATGGGGCGGCGCGTGCTCCCCTGGTCGCCAGCGGCCCGGCCCAGCGGCGCGACCTGGCGACCTTCGACGTCGTGCTGATGCGCAAAGACCCGCCATTTGACCAAAACTACCTGATCGCCACGTGGATCTTGGAGCAGGCCGCCCGCGACACGCTGGTGCTCAACGACCCCAACGGCCTGCGAGATCTCAACGAGAAACTCAGCGTGGCGTGGTTCCCCGAGCTTTGCCCACCGACTCAGATCGTGCGGACGCCCGACGACCTGCACCGCGCGCTCGCGGACTTCGGTGGCAAGATGGTCGTCAAGCCGGTGTTCGGCTACGGGGGCCGCGAGATCTTGTTGGCCTTTGAGGGCGATCCCAACCTGAGTGCCCTGTTCGAACTCGCCACCCAAGAGGGCGCACGATGGACCGTCGCCCAGGCGTTTTTGCCCGCCGCGGCGCAAGGCGACAAGCGGGTGCTGCTTGTCGACGGCAAGCCCATCGGAGCGGTCACTCGGATCGCGGCGCGCGGCGAAGCCAGAAACAACTTCCACACCGGCGGTCACGCGGAGCGAGCGGAGCTGAGCGAGCGCGACCAAGAAATCTGTGCGGAGCTAGGACCGTTCCTTTCCGCCCGTGGTCAGTTTTTCGTCGGCTTGGACATTATCGGTGGGCTCGTCACGGAAATAAACGTCACGAGCCCGACGGGAATGCAGGAAATAAACGAACTGCACTGTCTGACGAACGAGCATACGATGCAGGCGCTGTTTTGGGACCGACTCGAAGCCAAGGTAACGAGTTCGGTACGAAAGAGTGACCCCTCGACGAGTACCTCTTGAACCCAGGCCACGTCTCGAGCGCCGATGGATGAACGACCCCACACCCTCCGCGAGTTGCTCCGGCAACACATTCCCTCGCTTTACGCGTTCGCTTTCCAAGTGAGTAACAACCGACAAGAAGCGGAGCGCTTTGTGTTCGAGCTGTGCCAGGAAGCCGTGCGGCGCGGCGATGCCCTCCTCGCCGACCCCGACCCGGGCCGCACGCTACTGTCGACCATCGCCCGCTCGATGGAGCAAAACCTGGGGCGCAAAACCGACCATACCTTCGACAGTCTCGACGAGCTCTTGCGTAGCGACATCACCCGGCCGATCGATCTGCGCACGGCCGGCTCGCTCGAGACCGACCCCAATCGCATTCACGGCTTGCTGTGGGAGCTCAAGCGAACCTGTCTGGGGGCCGTGTTGGGCTGCCTCCCCCCCGGGGTGCGGCTTTCGTTCGTACTCACCGACTTGCTGGGTTACCAGCCGCCTGAAGCCGCAGCGCTGCTCGACATCAAAGAGAGCGCCTATCGCGTCCGTCTGACCCGCGCCCGCAAACGTATCGAGGACTATCTGACGCCGCGCTGCTACCACGTGGACCGGCACAACCCCTGCACCTGCCCGGGTCGCTTGATGATCGCACTCGACGCCGACTTCATTCGCGACGTCAGCCATGTCGACGAGATCCCGGCCGAGCCGCACGACACCGGCGGACCGCGACGCGAGATCGGCGGGCTGTACCGCAGTTTGCCTCAGGTACGGCTGTCCGACATGGAGATCGATCGGCTCTTGCCGCCGGCCTAGATCTTCAGACGACGCGATTGGCCAAGCGGCCGAGTTCGAAGCCTTCCATCCCCACGGCGGTGCAAGCTCCCGGCGTGAGGGGGGAAACCCCGGCCGGCGTCCCGGTATAGATCAGGTCGCCGGGCTCGAGCGTCATGCAAGCCGTGATGTGTGCGAGCAGCGTGGGGATGTCGAAGACCATGTCGTCGATGGCTCCGCGCTGTACCAACGTGTCGTCGAGATATCCCACGATCTTCATTTGCTCGACCGGCGGGCGAAAGCCCGGGGGCGTGAGCCGGATGAACGGGCCCAACGGACCGAAGCCGTCGAAGCCTTTGGCCCGCGTCCACTGCTTGTCCGCTCGTTGCAGATCGCGGCAGGACACATCGTTGCCAAGGCAGTAGCCGGCGACGTGATGCCAGGCGTCGGCTGGTTCGATGGACTTCGCCCGGGAACCGATGACGACCACGAGTTCGGCTTCCATGTCGATGCGCTCATAGCCGCGTGGCAACGCAAGCCCGGCCCCGTCGGCGAGCAAGCATGTGCCGGGCTTGAGGAACAGCAGCGGCGTCTGGGGAACGTCGTTCCCGAGTTCCGCCGCGTGCGCCCGGTAGTTGCGCCCGATACCCAAAACCTTGCGAGCCCGCACCGGCGGGGCGAGTCGGGTCTCGCCCACGTGACCGCTCACCCCCCCCGGCAGGGCCGGCCGGTTCGCCCGCATCCACACCGTCGGTTCGCTCGAGGAATCGACGAACGGATCGGCGATCTCTTCGAATCGGGAATCCGGCCCGGGAGCCCCGCCCTCGGTCCACACCCGCACGGTTTTGGGCCCCTCTTCTCCCGGTGCGATGAGTTGGCCGATCCACAGGATGCGATCATCTTTCTCCTTGGACATGGCGCGAAGCCTCCCCCACCGCCGGCGCGCTGGCAAGCGAGCCGCACCCGTGGCCTGAGCGAGTATGCTGCCCCCGGTGAGGCCCCAGCTCCATGTCGCCGCCCTCGATCCGCGTCGACCCGCCGCGACCGCCAAACGAGTCGTGCGCGCCGCCATGGCCACCGCGCCGAGCCGACGACCATTTTGGGTGGTCACGATCAGCGGGCCGCCGCGAGGGACGGCGTCCCCAACCCCTTGGGTGCAACGAGCGATCGGAGAGGCCTGCCGAGAACACGGCGCGGGCCACCTCGCGACGCTCGACGCCTCGGACCGGCTCACCTCGCAGGGAGACGACATCGTCGTCACTGAAGACGCAGCCGGACCGATCTGGAGAGTCCCGCGCGCCCAGATCGGGAGCAATCTCGTCGTCGTCGTGCCCTTGGCGTACCGGCGACGAGGACGGCAGCGGCAAGGGCCGTGCGCACGAACGGTGCAGGCGTTGACCCGGGCCTTCGGGCCGAGCACGCGAGGCGACCACCAGCTGTCGTCGTGGCTAGACTCGTTTGCCCACACCACGTTGGTCATCGATGCGACGTGGTGGACGCCCTGCGCTGCGCGGGGGCGCTTGCTCGCCGCGCCACGATGTGTGGGCCATTGCTTGGCCACCACGGACTGGAGCCCCGGGGCCCGGTCGACGATCGACGCGTGGCTCGATCGACAGCTCGGCCTAGACCCCGCCGGACCGGAACCGGCAGTGACCATCGACGGAGAACTCGGTGCGTGGCCGTGCGTCCGCTGGCCGCGGCGAGCCGCGCCCACTCGTCATCAACCGCTTCGGCGTCGACGCACCACACGGTTCGACCCCACGCGAGGCCCCTTTGCTGTCGTCGCGCCCTCGGACCCGCAGGAGCCCCAAACCCGATGAACCGGTTCACACGACGGGCCCTGATCGGTGTCGGACTCGGCATCTTGGTGTACTTCGGGTTCGTGGCGTACGTCGGGGTACGCGACGTGGCCACGGCGCTGCGCTCGTTCGCCTGGCCGGCCGGGGCGTTCGCCCTGCTGATGTCCGCCGGCAACTACGCCCTGCGGTTCGGCAAATGGGAGGCTTGCCTCGGTTGGCTCAACGTCCGCGAGAGCGTGAACGCGGACGCCTCTGCCACGAAAGAACCGCTTTCGCTCGGGCGCTCAGCTGCGGTCTATCTCGCCGGCCTGAGCATGTCGGTGACCCCCGGCAAGCTCGGGGAGGTGCTGCGCAGTGTGCTGCTACGAGCCGCCTACGGATTGCCGTTTTGGCGTACGGCGCCGATCGTCCTCGCCGATCGGCTGACCGACCTCGTGGCCTTGGTCTTGCTCAGCGCGTGGGGAATCGCGCATTTCTCCGGTTTTGACGACTATCTCCCCGTGCTGATGGTGACCGTGGCCGCCGTGCTGACGGCGGTCGTGGTGCTGGGCAACCCTCGCTGGTCGCACGCCATGCTGCGGGTGTGCAGCAAGATCCCGCTGGTGGGCCGGGTGTTCGTCCGGGCAGACGAAATGATCACGAGCTCTGCGGCGCTGCTGACGGTCCCGCGGCTCGCCGTCCTCACCGTCCTCAGCGTGCTGGGCTGGGGTTTGGAGTGCGCGGGTTTTTGGTGGATTCTCGAGGGGTTCGGCCCGGTTGCGGCCGAGCTGACCGCCAGCGTCTTCCTGTGGTCGACCACCACCTTGATCGGTGCGGTGTCACTGCTCCCCGGCGGCCTGGGGGCCACCGAAATCTCACTGGACGTTCTGCTTCCCAAGCTGACAAGCGGGGTGACCGGGCCGATCGCGGCCGCAGCGATCCTCTTGGCCCGCGGATGCACCCTCTGGTTCGGCGAGGTCGTGGGAGCTTTGGCGCTCGTCTGGCTACTACGGGACCCCGCACTCCGCGGCGACCGCTTGCAGGCAGCGACCGACGCGTAGCCATCCGGGCCCGGTTCAGACGTCGTTCGCGACGCGGGGCTCCATCCGACCAGATCTGTGCTTTGCTGGCCGCCGATGCCCCGCTACCGAATCGTCGATCGCTTCGACACTTCACCGGCCCACTACTGGCACGTCTTCTTCGATCCCGACTTCAACGCCGGGCTGTACCAGGCCCTCGAGATCGAATTCGAGCTGTTGGAATTGACACGGGAGGGCGCCGGCGAGAGCGAAACGGTGTTGCGCCGCGCCCGTCTTGCGCCGCGGCGCGAGCTTCCGGCGGTGCTGCGCAAGTTCGTCAACAATGCGGTCAGCTACGAGCAACGCGAGCGACTGATCGCCCGCGACAACCGGATGGAGGTGGAGACCATCCCGAACTATCTGACCGATCGCTTCGTCTCCAAGGGCATCTACTCGCTCGCGCCCACGACCGACGGCGTGGAACGGACCTGGCAAGGCGAGTGCGCGTGCAAGGTGCCGCTGGTGGGCGGCACGATCGCGAAGCTGGTGGTGGAGGAGGTCGAACGCAGCTACCGCACGACGACCCAGTTCACGCGCGAGTGGTTGGCCAACCACCCACCCGAGTAGTCCTCGGCTGGGTCGAGCCCACGCCGGAACCGATCACGGGGCCAACGTGCGCTCGAGAAACGCTTTGACCTCGGCGTACTGGTCGGGATCGGCGAGGTTGACGGCAGTGTAGGTCCCGTCGGGATGGTAGGTTTCCATCGCATACGAGTCGACGTGACGCGTGTCGGCGTCAAGCGGATTGAGGGCGAACACCGCAGCCACCATGTCGTTGCAGACCATCTCGAAGAACCCACCGTGCCCGATCATCGCACCCGCGGACGCCACGACGGGATAGTTCACCGAGTCACGTAGCGGGGTGCCGGTCTCGTGATCGGGGACCGACTTCCAGTCCACGAAGACGAGCTCGACCGGTGCGTCCGGAGAGAGTTCGTCGAGAATCTGTTCGAGCCACCCAACCTGGGTGACCATCGGCACCGGGCCTCAGCAGTCGCTATCGCGGACGCCGACCCATAACGCGGGTCGTCCCGCGTAGTCCGCCGTCGAGATCTCCTGGCCGAAGGTCGGCGAGGACGGGTTGATATCGGTCGAGGACCAGACAGGTGCCGGTTCGGGCTCGTCGTCATCATCGTCCCCTTCCCCGTCGTCATCGTCATCGTCCCCGGCTCCGTCGTCATCGTCATCGTCGTCATCGTCGTCATCATCATCGTCGTCATCGTCATCGTCGTCATCGCCGCCGTCGTCATCGTCATCGTCGTCATCGTCATCGTCGTCATCTTCGTCATCGTCGTCATCGTCATCGTCATCGCCGTCGTCGTCATCGTCGCCGTCATCGTCATCGTCGTCATCGCCGCCGTCGTCGTCCCCTTCCCCATCGTGGTCGTCAGCGTCTTCCCCATCCTCATCGTCGTCATCATCATCGTCCCCTTCGTCGTCGCCATCATCGTCATTGTCGTCGTCACCCTCACCATCGTCGTCACCAC
>QKPP01000211.1 GCA_006508105.1 Myxococcales bacterium FL481
GCATCTCGTGCCGCGACGGTGCA
The DNA here is from genome assembly GCA_006508105.1 of Myxococcales bacterium FL481. Lineage (GTDB taxonomy): Bacteria > Myxococcota_A > Polyangia > Nannocystales > Nannocystaceae > FL481. The sequence goes on from QKPP01000211.1 coordinate 24, forward strand.
CAAGGTGCGCTCGAATGGGGCCGATCGGCCACGGCCGCTTGGCTCCGGGCGCGACGCGACGCGTTGGGATCCAGTCGGCCCGCTCCACGGCGAGCCGCCCGGCGCGGCCGCGGGCCCTCCACTGGTGCGATATGCCGCGGCGAGTCGCATCGTTTCGCGAGCACAGCGACCCGCTATGCCGACCCACTGCCGCTTCCTGTGTCTCGTGTTGTCGTCCGTGTTCTGCGGCTGCTCACCTCAGACCTCGCACTCCGAGCCACCGCGCGTGCAAACGCCACTGGACGTGAGCGAGATCGACCACATCGGGTTCGCGGTGACCGATCTCGACGCCAGCCGTGCATTCTTCGTGGAGGTTCTCGGCTTTCGCGAGTCTGGTTTCGACCCCGACTATCCGGCTTCATTTCTCAGCAACGACCGAGCATTTGTCACCTTGTGGCGCGTCGAGGATCCCCCCAACGCGGTCGCATTCAATCGCCGCCAAAATGTGGGGCTGCATCACTTGGCCTTGTCCGTCCGCAGCTTCGACGTGCTCGACGCGTTGCACCACGAGATCGCCAGTTTTCCCGGCGCGCGCATCGAGTTCTCACCGGAGCTCGCGTACGGGGGTCCAGCCCGGCACATGATGGTCCGCGATCCAAGCGGCTTGCGCATCGAGCTGGTGCATCGCCCCGACTCCAAGTGACCGCCAGCGGCATGACGCAACGCCTCCCCGTGCCGGCCCTAATCCAGACGCGGAGTCTCGCAAGCCGCTGGGAGACTTCCCGACCCTGGTCATGGTCCACGCCGGCGCGCACTGGAGCAAGCGGGGACCGCCTCGCGCGTGGACGCCGGTTCCTTCTAGCGGTCGCGATCGCTATGTCCAAGGTCTCGCTCGGGCGCCACCATGTCGCGAATCAGCTGCTTGAGCTCTTTCGGCTCGGGAAACCGCCCGGCCTCTTTGCGATCAAACAACGTCTGACCGTCCAAACCGACCTTGAACGTGCCCGCTGCGGACGAGGGAATCAGCGCGATTTCGCCGAGCTCGGCGCTCAGGGTCCACAGCAGCTCTTGCGCCAACCAGGCCCCGCGGGGCAGCCATCGACAGCCCACGCAATACTCAATCTCGACTCGTGGCTTCGGCACCGGCGGTGCCGCCAGCATACCGCGACGGCGCTCATGCGGCCGATCGGCCGTTTCGCGCTTCATCGAGAAACCGAGGCGCACGCGCGCTCGACGCGGACCAAGCAAAGCGTCGGCGTCCGGTTCGCTCGCCAGCCAGCGGCCGGCGACCGGTGGCGGCGGCCAAGCGTCGCGCAAGCCTGCCACCGCAGTGAGCCGGCGACCGGTGGGGGCGGCCGACCGTCAGGTGCTCCCGCCACCGCAGTGAGCCGGCGACCGGTGGGGGCGGCCGAGCGTCACGCGATCCCGCCACCGCAGTGAGCCGGCGACCCGCCGCGTCGACTCCCGCATCGCCCCAAGGACGCGACCGGTCGCGTCGGCGCCCGCCTCGACGCGAGCGGGTGCGCGGCTCGCTGGTTCCAACTCGCGTAGCATGGGTCACTCGAGATTCCTGATGCTATCGCCCACGCTCGCGCTCCTCACGACTTGCGTTCTCTCTAACTCGGTGCCGACCGTGCCCGCCGCGGCGAGGCAAGACTGGGAAAACCACCTCGTCTTTGCCATTCACAAAGAGCGCCCGCGGGCCACGTTCTTCGCGTTTGGCAGCGAGGCGGCCGCACTTGTCGACCGCAAAGAGGAGTCTCCGTACTTCGTTTCGCTCGACGGCACCTGGAAGTTTCACTGGGTGCGCAATCTTGCGAGTCGACCGCGCGGGTTTTGGCGCGAGGACTTCGACACTTCGCAATGGGATCGCATTGGGGTGCCCTATAACTGGGAGGCCGCCGGGTTCGGTCGTCCGATCTATCTCGACGAACGCTACCCCTTCGAGGCCATGTGGCCCCGAGTGCCCACCGACTACAACCCGGTGGGATCATACAAGCGCAAGTTCACCGTGCCGGAGCACTGGGCCGGGCGCGATGTGTTCATTCACTTTGCTGGCGCCCGCTCCGGATTGACGCTTTGGATCAATGGTCAGCGCGTGGGGTACAGCCAGGGAGCGAAGACCCCCGCTGAGTTCAATATCTCGCCGTATGTGCGCCCGGGCGAGAACGATCTAGCGGTGGAGCTGATCCGCTGGACCGACGGCACGTATCTCGAGAGCCAAGACATGTTGCGCATGTCGGGTTTCGAGCGCGAGGTCTATCTGTACGCCACCCCGAAGGTGACGATCCGAGATTTCTTCGCCCGGGCCGGCTTGGACCAGGGCTATCGCCGCGGCGGGTTGGACCTGGATGTGACCGTGATCAACCGCTCGGCGGCCACACAGCGCTACCACATGGAGTACCGCCTCCTCGACGACCACGACGGGCATCGAGCGGTTCTCAGTGGGGGCCAAGCCGTCGAACTGCCCGCGCGTCAAGAACGAAGCGTTCGCTTCGACGGCCACGTCGCGCAGGTTCGTCGATGGACCGCCGAGACCCCGAATCTGTACACGCTACTGCTCACGCTCAAAGACGCGAACGGTCGGGTGGTCGCGTCCACCGCGGAGCGGGTGGGGTTTCGGACGAGTGAGATCAAAGACGGCCGCCTGCTCATCAATGGTCAGCCCATCGTCATTCGTGGGGTCAATCGGCACGAAACCGATCCGAAACGCGGTCACGTGGTGTCGGAAGCGACGATGCTCAAAGACATCACGCTGATGAAGCAAAACAACATCAATGCGGTTCGCAGCTCGCACTACCCCAATCACCCGCGCTGGTACGAGCTGACCGATCAATACGGACTCTACGTCGTCGACGAGGCCAATATCGAATCGCATCCCCTTTCCAATAGCGAGGAGTTGCAGCTGGGCAAAGAGGACAGTTGGATCCCGGCCCATCTCGATCGGATGCAGCGGATGGTGGAGCGGGACAAGAATCATCCGTCCATTATTGTGTGGTCACTCGGCAACGAAACTGGCCACGGCGTTGTGCTGGAGACGATGTACGATTGGACCAAACGGCGGGACGATACGCGGCCGGTTCAGTACGAGGGGGCCGAGCAACGGGCGTACACGGATATCTTTTGCCCGATGTACCCGCCGATTAGTAAAATCGAGGACTACGCCAAGACCCATCCTCAACGCCCGCTCATCATGGTCGAGTACGCGCACGCCATGGGGAACTCCGTGGGCAACCTGCAAGACTACTGGGACGTCATCGAGCGCTATCCCTCGCTGCAAGGGGGGCATATCTGGGACTGGGTCGATCAATCCCTCGAGCGCACCGATGCCCACGGCAACAAGTACTGGGCGTACGGGCACGACTATCACCCTGATCTGCCAACCGACGGGAACTTTCTCAACAACGGCTTGGTCGATCCGAGCCGGGTGCCGCATCCTCACTTGAAGGAGGTGCGCAAGGTGTATCAACCGGTGGACGTCGATGCGGGGGATCTGGCTCGGGGAGAGATCAAGGTCACGAACAAGTATGCGTTTGTCGATCTCTCGCATCTCGACCTCCACTGGGTCGTTGAAGGAGACGGGGAGCGCGTGGCGGCCGGCGTGGCCGAGCTACCGCCGCTGGGTCCCCAACGGACGCGTTCAGTCAGTCTGCCATTGCCACGGATCCGCCCGCGACCCGGCGTGGAGTACTTCCTCAAGACGTCGTTTGTGCTCAACCGCGAGCGGCCACTGCTTCCGCCCGAGCACGAAGTCGCCTGGGCCCAGTTCAAGCTGCCCCCGCAGGCCCCGGCGCCGACGGTGGCTGCCTCCCGCTTGCCGGGACTCAAAGTCACAGATACCGCGACTCACATCACGGTGGAAAACCGCCAGTTTACCCTCCGATTCGATCGCAAAAAGGGGGCGATCGCGGAGTTTCGCTATCGGGGCGAGCGGTTGGTGGAGTCTGGTCCCGTGCCGAATTTCTGGCGTTCCCCGGTCGACAACGACCTCGGCAATCAGATGTACGAATGGGCCGCGGTGTGGAAGGACGCGGCCGCGAAACGCGTGCTCAAGGATGTCTCGGTGAAGCGCCAGTCGAATCGAGCGGTCGTGGTGACGACCCGCTTCGACTTGCCTACCGTCGACGCCGACTATGTCGCGGCGTACACGGTCTACGGCGACGCAACGGTGCAAATCGACAGCGCGATCAAACTGCGATCGGGCACCGAGCGCCCCAAGCTGCCCCGGTTCGGGATGCAGATGGTCTTGCCGCGCGAGTATCAGCGGGTCGCCTGGTTCGGTCGCGGTCCGCACGAAAGCTACGCGGATCGTAAGACGGGGGCGGCGATCGGGCTCTACAAGGGCGCCGTGGACCAGCAGTTTCACCGCTACGCACGTCCTCAGGAGACGGGCAACAAGACCGACGTGCGGTGGATTTCACTGACCAGCGAGCGCGGGGTGGGTCTTCTCGCGGTCGGCGAGCCCACGCTGTCCACCAGCGTGTGGCCGTTCGCGCAAGAGGATCTCAACTTCAAGCCCGCCCAGCGTGGGGCCGAGTCGGCGTCTGGACTTGTCCCGATCCCCTCCGGGCACGGCGCGGATCTGATGGTTCGCGACTTCGTGACCTGGAACCTCGACTACAAGCAAATGGGCGTTGGCGGGGACACCTCTTGGGGGAGGCCGGTGCACGATCCGTACACTTTGCCGCCCCAGGACTATCGGTACACCTTCTGGTTGCGTCCGTTCGATGCCGACGACGCCAAGCCGGCCGAGTTGGCGCGTCGACGTGTCCGTCGCAAGTAGCGAGAGTCGGGGCCCGAGCGCCGCCGCGTCACGGATCCGCGAGCCGGTCTCGTTTAGAGCGAACCGGCGGGCGTGCGACCGCCGAGCCCTCCGGGGGTCGTGAATCGGGGCGGGGGCGCTGTCGTTGCGCGGCGAACCTTGGCTGGGTTCAGTTTGCCGTCGAGCGAACGAGCGGCGCACCGATTCGGGCCGCGTGCGATTCAGACTGCGCGGTGGCGAAGTTGCCATCTAGCGGCGTGCTACGCTGCGCGCGTGTGGGGTTGGTCTCGCATCGCTGCGCGGGCCGGGGGGTTCGTCGGTTTGTTCGTCGTCGGTTGCCGGATGCCCAACCCGTTGTTCGAGCTCCGCTCCGAGGCCGGAGCCGACACGGCGGGTACCCCCGCACCCACGACGGCTGAGCCGAGTCTGAGTGCGAGCACCGATACCGGTGCCACCGACGGGAAGGCGACCAGCGTGAGTGACAGCGGCCATGAAACAGCTGCAACCGATACCCTCGGCGGCGGCACCGGGGCTTCGTCGAGCTCAGAAGACCCCGACGACACCGGGCAGGCGACGGATGACGACGGCCCCGCGAGCGGTGACGGCGAGACCGACGAGCACGGGGTCACGCCGTCGGGCACCGGCTCCATGTCTGGAACGGACACGCACACGGGCGACGCGGTCCCGGAATGGAACGCCTGCGACGAGCATCCTGAGAGCCTGGTGCTGTGCTTGAGCTTTGATGAACTCACGTCGGGGGTGCCCTCGCGGTTCGTGGACGGCGCGTCGTTCGGCAATGACGCGACCGTGACCGGGTCCCCGGCCCTTGTGGCTGGCGTTCACGACCTCGCGGTCGAGCTGGACGGGACAATCACCGTGGCGGTGGAGCACGACGCGTCGCTCGACTTCGCCACATTCACGGTCGATTTTTGGGTTCGGCCCGACGAGATCACCTCGGAGCGGTTGCTGTTGGACAAGAACCTGCAGTACGTGCTCTCGGTCAAGCCATCCGAGACGGTCTGCAACAACCTGGCGGGGCGTAGCGTGCTCGACGAGTCACTGGTGATCGGTGAGTGGAGTCGCGTCACTTGTCGAGCCGATGGCGAGCGGATCGAGCTCATCGTCAACGGTGAGTCGGTCGTGGAGGCGACGGACTCCACGCCGATGAACCGGACCCACCCTCTCCACATCGGCAGTGACAGCCCGGATGGTGGCCGAGCGCTCCATGGCGCGGTCGACTCGCTGCGGATCTGGGACACGTGGGTGGAGGTCGAGTAGCACCGACCTGGTGCGGTCGAGCTTCGGCGACGTGGGCGCGGGCGTGCCGGGCGGGTTCGATTCGCCCCCAGACGACCAGAGCCCGCGCCAGTGGGGAGGGGCGAGCGCCAGTTGCCTTGGGATTTGTGTGATCAGTCCGTCGCCGACGTGGCCACGGCATCGGCGCTACCGTTGATGCCTTTCCTTTGTCCCCGATTCCGCGTCTCCGCTAAGATCAAGCTGACGCCAACTCGACGGTGGAACTGCCGGCGCGTCGCGGACGATTGGGACTTTGCCGCGGCTGGCTCATTGGCGAGGCGTCACCGGAGGACGATGAGAAGACAGCTCATAACCGGCTTGTTGTGGTCAGCACCCTTCGCACTGGTCACGTGTGACAGTGGCACCGAAGGAACCGGAGCCACGGCGGACGACGATGACCATGACGATGACGATGATGATGACGATGACGATGACGATGACGATGACGATGACGATGACGATGACGACGATGATGATGACGACGATGATGACGATGACGAGTTCTTCGAGCTACTGGGGTCGGTTGTGGACGAGAGTGGCGACGCTATCGAAGGGGCCGCGGTGTTGCTGTGCGGACCGGAGCCGCCGCTCGGCGGTTGCGAGTTCGCCTTCACGGACGCGGAGGGTGGGTTTGAGTTCGAGTTTCACCTCGAAGGAACGTTCAAACTCAGCGCAAATCCGGGAGCGGACATCCTGCAGATGGGGTACTCCACAGTTGCGCGACAGGTTCATGTCGAACTCGGTGATGTGGTGGAGCTCGAAGAGCCCATCATCATGCCGCGCACGGACGAGCGTCACCTTGTCGCCGATGGCCCGGCGCTCGAACTGGACGACGAGCTGACAGTTCATGTCGACGAGGCGTCGTACGTCTTGCCCTTGGGCGACGACTCCGAGCCGTACGTGTCCGCGAAGCTACTCGAGGACCGTGTCTGGCGTCCTCTCGGTCTCGAGGACGCGCTGGATGACGATCGCAAAGTTCTCGCGATGTGGGCGATGAATCCCTACGACGCGTACGCGCGCGACGTGCCCATCGGGTTTAGCATCGACAACTCCCGATTTGGATTCGAGTCCGGGGAGGCGGTCGAGATCTATCGCGTCGACCACGGCACCGGTCTGCTCGTGCCCGTCGAGGCGAGCGCGGTGGTGTCCGACGACGGATCGCTCATCCGCTCAGCCGACGGCATGGGTTTCGAGTATGTCTCGTGGCTCGCGGTGGTGGGGTCGGACGAGCGCCGCGCTACTCGCTGAGGATCTCTTCGAGAATCGACAGATTGAGCTCGTGGTTGGTGTCGTACGTGTCGCCGATCCGGCGAATCTTCATGCCGCGATCGACGATCGCCGTCACGGCTTGCGAGTAGGTTCCGCCGGGGTTCGCATCCCAGTAGCGCTCGATCACCTCCCAGTCGGGGTCGAGAAGCAGGTGCGTGGCTTCGAAGTCGAGTTCGTCCACCCAGCGGTCCAGCGCCTCCACGGTCGGGGGCGCGTTGCTGCCGATGCTGGTGCCGCCGTTTTGCATGCCGACCAGATAAATCACGCGCTCTCCTGAGAGGGGGCCGCGTTGCCATTCGCCCAACTGGCGAAGTCGTTCCTTGCAGGGAGGTCACCAGTAGGCGCCTTCTTCGAAGAAGATCGGCTCACCGCAGTAATCCCACAGCGCCACTGAATCGCCATTGGAGTCCATCAGCGTCCAGTCTGCGGCGATATCTCCTTCCGCGTCGCCCTCGGCTACGAGGCCGTCGCAGGGGTCGTCGTCGTCGTCGTCGTCGTCGTCATCGTCGTCATCGTCGTCATCGTCGTCATCGTCGTCATCGTCGTCATC
>QKPP01000034.1 GCA_006508105.1 Myxococcales bacterium FL481
CGATCGGGCCTCCGTTGTCGCCAGCCCCCATGTTAGGACCGAAGCGAAAGCCTAACCTCACGGGTGCGGCCGCCAGCGGGTCGCTCAAGGACCGCGCGGCCTGGCGCGAAAACCGGCTCCGCGGGCAAGCGGCGCCACCACGAGGGGCGACGCTCCGCCCCCGGCCCCACTGCCCCACAGTCTCGCGGGGCCAAACCGCCCGCCACGGGGCTGCGAACTGTTCCGCTCGTCATCGTCGCAGCGTGCGTCGAGTCCGTCGCCGCGTCAACCCGAGCGCAGCAGGTTGCGGGCGATGACCAGACGCTGGACCTGAGCCGTCCCCTCGTAGATCTGCATCAGCTTCGCGTCACGGTATAGCTTTTCCACGGGGTACTCGCGCGTGTAGCCGTAGCCGCCGAACACCTGCACGGCGTCCGTGGCCGACTTGACGGCCAAGTCGGCGCCCATGCACTTGGCGATCGCCGAGGTGTTCGTGCGCTTGAGCCCCTGGTCCACCTCCCACGCGGCTTTGCAATAGAGCAAACGCGAGGTCTCGTACGCGATCGCCATGTCCGCGAGCATGGTCTGCACCGCCTGATGCTGGCCAATCGTCACGCCGAACGTCTTGCGTTCCCCCGCGTAGCGCACCGATTCCTCGAGACAGCGGCGAATGATGCCGGCGCAGCCCGCCCCGATCATAGGCCGCGATTTGTCGAACACCTCCATCGCCACGTAAAACCCCTCGCCCGGGGCCCCCAAGATGTTTTCCGGCGTTAGCACGACTTCATCGAACAACACGTCCACGGTGTCGGAGGCACGCTGACCGAGCTTTTTTTCCTTCTTCCCCACCGTGACGCCCTTGGCATCCCGAGGCACCACGAAGGCCGTGATCCCCTTGTGCTTGAGCGACGGATCCATCGTGGCGAACCCGGTATAAAACGACGCCTGCCCACCGTTGGTGATCCAACGTTTCTGCCCGGTGAGCCGCCAGTTGTCGCCGTCGCGCTCGAGTCGGGTGGTCATCGCCGCCACGTCCGATCCGGCCTCCGGCTCCGAGCAGCAATAAGCGGCGAAGATGCACTCTTCGACCAACCAACCGAGGTACTTTTGCTTCTGGTCTTCGGTACCGGCCACTAGCAACGGCAGGGCCGCGAGATGGTTGCACGCGATGCTGGTGTTGACCGCTGCACACCCGTAGGCCAGCTCTTCCGCCAGCAGGCATCCCTCGAGCGTGCCCAACCCCAAGCCCCCGTAGGCCTCGGGGATCTCGACGTTGACCAGCCCAAGTTCCCAGGCCTCGTGGAGAAGCGCGCGAGGGAATCGCTCCGCTTCGTCGAGTTCCGGAGCGAGCGGAATGATGCGCTCCGCCGCGAATTTGCGGGCAGTCGAGACAAAGGCCTCCTGCTCGTCGGTGAGAGAAAAGTCGAACATGCAACGCCTCCGATGGCTCTAGGCCTAGCATACTGGCGCGAACGAGCGAGAAACCCGACTGGACGCCGCGCGAGCACGAGATCAACGACAAGCCACGCCGCCGTCCGCGACCCGCGGAGGCGGGGATCCGGCGAAGGGCGCAAACCCGTTCGGGCCACTAGTCGGTCGATGCTCGCCGTCGGGCCTCACGGGCGGCTCGTCGCTCGTCCCGCTCGGCGGCCCGCTCCCTGGCTGCCTCGGCGGCCCGAGCTCCGAGCACGTAACCCACGATGCCGCCCAAGAGCAAAATCCCCGGGATGTAGATGAAGTGCCCGAGGGTCATGGTCATGGCGCCCTGTCGAGGCGCGAGCGCAGATCGGCCAAGTCGCGCTCGAGCCGTCCCGATCGCCGCCACAACACCAGGCCGTAGGCCGCGAAAATCGCCCAGATCAACCCGTAGGCCCAGACGACGTGAGCGTGGTCTTTGGTGACTTTCTCCTCGACCTCGGCCTCGTAAGCTCGCTTGAGCTCGACGGTCTGACGGTCAAGCCCCTCGACCGGGACCCAGTCACCGTCGTCTTGGCCGCCGGGCGGCTGCTGAGCGAGCGTCAACGATGCGACAAGTTGGTGGGACACGATCATGCGGATACCTCAGCGGCCTGCCGATCGGTACGAACCCGATCATAGGCGATCCAGGCCTGATCTAGGGCCTGGCTTTGACGTTCTTGTGCCACGCGCACGAAAAAGAGACCGAGCGAACAGGCCAGCAAGGTGAAGCAACCCGGCCAGAAACTCGCCCACATCTCAGCCGGCAAGGTCCCGACCACATTCGTGGTCGGATGGGTGGTCTTCCACACCCGCACCGCGTACCAGATGATCGGCACGTCGATGAGACCAAACACCGCCAGGCCAGCGGCCAAGCGATCGGCGTTCGGAGGCCCGAAACGGCGAACCAACAGGTACGCCACGAAGACCAGCCACAACAAGGCGGTGGCCACCTGCCGCGGGTCGTTGGTCCACGGGCTGGACCACGACCGAGCTCCCCACAACGGCCCGCTCACCAGCACGGCCAGCCCGGCGATGACGGTGATCTCGGCGGCGGCAATCGCCACGGCCTCCGCCGCACCGGAGCGACGGGCGAGCTGCACCACAGCCGCGATGCCACACACGACGGCAAACAGCATGCAAATCCACGCCATGGGAACGTGAAAATAGAAGATCTTTTGGACGGTCCCCATGGTCGCCTCGATCGGCGTGTCCAAAAACACCCGCTGCACGGCGTAGGGGAACATCGGGATACAGCCAGCGAGCAACAGCAGAGCCAAGATGCGAGCAATCATCACGGCGGATCCTTTGCAGGGCGATTGTTGCGCGGCCGCACCCCTACCAGCACCGATTCGAACAGCAACGACGCGACCACCAGAAACACAAAGTCGAGTGCCAGCATCTGCAGCAACGTCTGGCCAAAATCGGGATGATCATCGATCAGCCGTTGTGTGGCCACGAGCGCGTACAGCAGCACCGGCATCGCGAGCGGATAGAGGATGAGCGACAAGAGCACGTTCTTGCCGCGGCCCATGGCCAAGCCCCCAGCAAACAACGTGCCCACACTCGCGTAGCCGAGGCAGCCCAACGTGACCAAAGCGATGCTCTCCAAGCCGTGTTCGAGCAGGGGCCGAGCCCCGGCGAAGGCCACCGCGAGTCCAGGGACTAGCACCGCGGCGCACAAGAGCAACACCACAAGTGTCGCCGTGACCTTCGCGGCGTACACCGCCATGCCGTCCACCGGACCCGCGAGCATCGCGGTCAATGTATCGGCCTCGCGCTCGCGCTCGAACACGCGACTGAGGGTCAGTGTGCCGGCCATCGCCAGTGCTACCCACAAAAACGCGGGTACTGCTTGCCGGTGAGCCTCGGCCTTGAGGGTGGAAAACGCGAGCAGGAACATCAAGAGCACGGTGAACGTGAAGAACACCGCGCTGACCACCATCTCGAAGTTGCGCAGCTCCTGGCGCAGGTCATTGCGCGCGAGAAGGTAGGTTTGCCGGAGCAGCTCCATGCGTTGCCCGCGAGGTTACGTGATCGCCGTGGCCGCTCCAACGGAGGCGGGAACATCTGACCAAAGGCCCGCAACCTGGCTCCGAAAGCCGCCTCGGTCGCCGCCGAACCGGATCTCGGACGCGATGACCCCCCGCTCGAGCAACACCACGCGATCCGCGATATCGACGACCGCGTCGAGGTCGTGCGAGCACAGCACGATCGCCGCCCCGCGAGCGCGCTCTTCGGCCAACACTCGGAGCAAAAGCGCGCGACCGCGACGGTCCAGGGCGGTCAGCGGCTCGTCCAAGAGCATGACCTCGGGCTCCGCCGCAATGGCCCGAGCCAGGCTCGCTCGCTGGGCCATGCCGCGAGAAAACGTCGAGACGCGCCGATCCGCGTGCTCGGCCAAACCGAATCGCGCGAGTACCTCGGGCGCGGCCCGCTGCCCGACCCCCTGGTCGCCACGCAGGGCCGCGAACAGCTCCAGGTTCTCGCGGGCGGTGAGCAAGGGGTACAGCTGCGTGTTGTGAGCCACGTAGGCAAGGCGAGTGCGAACTCGCGGGTGACCGGCGAGCCATCCCGACGAACCGAAGCGACACCTGCCTCCGTCGGCCGGGCTGAGGCCGGCGAGAATGGAAAACAGCGTGGTTTTGCCGGCCCCATTCGCCCCGAGCAACCCCACGATCTCTCCGCTGCAAATCGACAGGTTCACCCCGCGCAACACACTGCGTCGGCCGAAGGTGCGAGCGAGGCCGACGATCTCCACCGGAGCGATCGAACTCATGATGACGAGTCGCGGGTAGCCGACTCGGCGCCCGCTTGGTCGGCGACGCGACCGTCCTCAAGGGCGTCAAGCTGGCGATAGATACGGTCGAGAGCAGCGATGGCCCGGTCGAAGCGCCCGCGATCACGTTCCGCGTCGAGCGTCTGAACACGAGCGAGCAACGCGTCGCGTTTTCGCAGCAAGCTGTCTCGTTGGGTGACACGCCCCCCGGCCACGAGCCCCACCGCGACGGCCACCGCGAGCAGACCGCCGACACCGATCGCCAAGTAGCGGAACAATGGGCTTTGGGCCGGCAGCCCGGCCACCACGAACCCAATCGCAGCTCCGCCGCTCGTGTCGGCAGCATCGCACGCGTCGGCCGACCCGGCTTTCCACGCTTGCTGGCAGGGGCCGTCGACGTACTCGTCGACCGTCAGCGGGTACAGGTACACCGGCGGTCCGTGGACCTCGGACTTGGGGGCCTCGGGCGGTCCCGCCGCTCCGCTCTCCACGCGTAGCTCGGTTTGCATACTCGCCCGGGCGTCGTTGATGGGAAATGGCGCGTGCCAGTCGAGCTCGAGCTCGCCGTCGTGGCGCATCAGATACGCCGTGGACAGCACCAAGCGCTGGCCCGGAAGCAACGGTTGGACGAGCTCGGCGTAGGGAGCGTCTTCGATCTCGCGCAGGTAGGTCTCGGCCCCCCGCATCACGCGGACGCCGGTCCCCCCGGCGGCTGCGTGCACGCGAAACCCCGGGACCCAAAACGCCGCATCACCCTCCAACACCGCCTCGTACATCTGCAGGACCCGAGCCTGATCGTCCTCGAGGCCGGCGATATCGAACTGGGCAGCACTGCGGATCCGATGCACGTCCCCGGTCACCGGGTAGACCATCACTTCGACCCGAGCCCCGCGTTGCGGCTCGAGGCGAAACGATGAGCTGCGAAACGGCGCTTCTTCGTAGGGGGCGACGGCGAAAGACACGGCGTCGTTGGCCACGGGCACGTTGGCGATGGTGGCCACGCCACGTTGGTCCGTGCGACCGGGGTAGCGCTGCTCAAGACCCATCATCGTCTTGTGGACAAGCGTGACCGCGAGATCTGCGACCGGCTCGCGCTTGGCGGTCAGCACGTGCACAGCCACGGTGCCGGGCGCCAACGAGGCGTCCCCCCGCGGGCGCGCGGCCATTGGACGAGGAGACGCTGCCGTGTCGCCGGCCGCAGCGGCTCGCCCCTTGATGAAGACCAGCGCCCAACCGTGGCCTCCCGTCATTTCAAACCACTCGGAAACCTGCGGGTCCTCGCCGGCTTTGGCCACCGCCTCGACGCGGAATCGCGTGCCCGACGGGTAGCGCTCCCCGACGAGCTCCTCGAACAAGACGCGACCGTCGGCGCCACTTTGGCGGTCGATCGGTTCGAGTTTGTCCTCGTCGCCCGGGAGGTCGACCATCAGTCGCGCGGACGCGCCAGCAACCGGCTGGGATGTGCTCAAGTCGAATACGCCGACGATCAGCGTGCCCTCCGGTCGCTCACGCAACGGAAATGGTCGCCCCGGCTCGGGCATCCCCGCGACGTGGCCCGCTCCCCCGGCCGCCGCGGCGCCATGGGGATCGCCGGCGGGCGGCACCGGTCGGGTGGGAGCGACCGCACGCGGAGGCGCTGCCCCGGTCGGCGTCGCCGCGCCTTTGACCAACAGGACGGCCGTGCCCGCTCGAGCATCGATGGGAATCGTCGCGGACCGCACCACCGCGCCGTCGAGCGTGACGGATGCCACGGCCGAGCCGCCGATGAAGTCCGTGAGATCGCGAAATGTGGCCCGCCCTTTTTCGACGGTCGTCTCCATCTTGGTTGTCGTTTGGCCACCATCCGCAGGGGTCAGCGCGAGTTCGACCTCGATACCGATGGCTGGCTCGGCGAACGAGCCCAACAGACAGCGCACGGTGACGGTCCCCGCGGGTAGCGTCGCGTCGACACGCGGGATGCCCGACATCCGTCGCGGGTCGGGCATACCCGGCGGCTGTCCCCACGCCGCCGGCAGCCAGGCCATGACGGTGAGAAACGCCAACGCGGCGAAGTGCCACCGCGTACCAAACGACTTGAGCCACGCTTTCATTCGTCGAGTTTCCCGCCGCAAGCTTTACAAAACCGGGCGTCATCGTCGTTCTCGGTCCCGCATGCAGGACACGCCCGGTGCCCAGATCGCGCCGACTCGGCGACCGGCGGCTGCTCGCCCGATGGCGACCGATTCCCTTGCAGCGCGGTGGCAAGCCCGGGGTGCAACGACTCTCCTCCATCGAGCTCGCGCCCCAATTCGATCGCACGCAACCGGTACTTCGTGGAGATCGCGGCGTGGTCCTTTTTGGAGAGCTTGCCGAGCTCGAGATCAAAGTCGAGCTCCTTGATCGCCCGTAGCAGCCGCCGCCGTTCGTCGCGTAGCTCCGCTTGCGGGCCCAAGCTTCCGCCGAAGTAGTCGAGCACCGCGTCGTGCTCCGCCGTGGCGAGACTGCGCGCGAACTGATACACGCCCTGGAGGGTGAGCACCAACGCCGCGGCCGCGATCGCCAGGCCAATGGTCGGCGCGTTGAGGTCGGCCCCGAACACGAGGACAGCGACCGCCAGGGCACAGACGGCGGCGCCGAGCGGCGCCACCACGAGGATGGCGGCCCGGCGCCGAATTCCGTCGTCGTTGATCGCTGCGTCCGCCGTCCCCACGTCAACGTTGCTCCTGGCGTCGGGTGCCGATGCAAATCGCGCCGCCGAACAACATCACCACGGCTCCCAGCCAGATCCAGTTGACCAATGGGTTCACAAATAGACTCATCTGGGTCCATCCAGTGACCAAATCGACGGTCTGGATCGAGACGTACACGTCTTCGCTCGGCGTCATGTACCGATCGACTTCCGTCGTCGGTTGGTCTGGCATTTTGAAGTACCACCAACGCGCCGGGTGGAGCGTCGACAGCACCTCGTCGCTCCCTTGCCGCGTGACCTCGATGTCGGCGGTAATCATCTCTTTTTGCCAGTCTTCCGTCGCGCGCAAACCGGCGTGACGCAGCACGTAGCCGCCCAACTCGTAGGTGTCGCCGGGGCGCATGTTGGTGCGCGCCTCCGATTTGTAGCTGTTGCCGGCCCAGCCGAGGAACATCAGCACGATGCCCAGGTGGACGATGTACCCGCCGTAGCGACGACGGGCCCGCAGCACCAACCGGATCGACGCGTCCACCAGCCCGTGATTTCCACCCCGTCGCGCCACCCGAATCCCCCGATAAAACTCCTGCGCGATCGTCCAAAAGGTGAACGCGCACAGGCCGAAGCAAGTCAGTCCCCACGGCGAGGTCAGCCCCGCGAGCCACGGGATCATGGTCCCCACCGCGCCGGCGGCCAACGGGGCGAGAAACTGCTCGGCGAGATTCTTCGGGGTGCTCTTGCGCCACGCGAGCAGCGGGCCCAAGCCGGTCAGCGCCAGCAAGGCCAGGCCCAACGGCACCATGTAGTGCTCAAAGAACGGAGCGCCCAGCACCACGCGATCGCCCACGTACTCGCTGATCGTGGGGTAGATCGTCCCGCCGAGGACAAACAGCGAGCAGGCCAGCAACATCCAGTTGTTGAGCAGAAACCCGAACTCGCGGGAAAAAACGCTCTCGAGCTCGCCCCGGGCGCGAAGCAACGGCAGGCGCCAGACGAGAAGCGAAAAGCTGACCACCAACAACAACGCGATGAGCAGACCGAAGGCCCAGCCCAGCGTGGGGTTGGCCCCGAAGGCGTGGACGCTTTGCACCACCCCAGACCTCGTCAAGAACGTGCCGACGATGCTCAGCACGAACGACACGATGACCAGCATCATGTTCCACACCCGAAGCATGCCCCGCCGCTCTTGAATCATGATCGAGTGCAAGAAGGCAGTACTCGTGAACCACGGCAGCAGACCGGCATTTTCGACCGGGTCCCACGCCCAGTAGCCGCCCCATCCCAGCTCTTCGTAGGCCCACAACCCCCCGAGGATGAGGCCTAGGCCCAAGAACATCCAGGAGAACAGCGTCCACCGGCGGACGCTCTTTTGCCACGCGGCGTCCACTTGACCGGTGATCAGCGCGGCCAGTCCAAACGCGTACGGCACCGACAACGAGACGTAGCCCAGGTAGAGGCACGGCGGGTGGATGACCATGTACGCGTTTTGGAGCAGCGGATTGAGTCCGCGACCCGACACCGGCGTCTCGAGCAAGTGCTCGGCGAACGGGTTGTTCTCAAAGACGATCAAGCCGATGAAAAAGGCGCTGATCAGGCTCAGCACGGTGACCACGTGGGGGATCAAATCCGGATGGCGCAATCGGTTGGCTCGCACAGCGATCGATGCAAACAAGGTCTGCAGCAACACCCAAAACAGCAAGCTGCCTTCAAGCGAGCCCCAAAATGCGGTGACCTTGTAGAACACCGGCATCGTGGCATCACTAGTTTGGGCGACGTAGCGGATCGAGTAGTCGCCGGCGAGCAGGGCGTAGACCATCAGCGTCGACGCGAAGATGGCCAGGCCCGCGGTGGCATCCACACCGCGCACGGCCCCTTCGATCAGACGAAGATCGCGACGCCGCGCCCCGACGACGGCGAGTCCCGCGGTCGCCAAGTTGACGAGAAACATGATCAGGATGACGGTTGTCCCGAGCGTGGCGATCGACATAGGTTTTTGTCCTGCGGCTACGACTGGGCCGGCTTGGCTCCACCGAGAGCGTCTTGCTTCTCTTCGTACTTCGACGGGCACTTCGCGGTCATCTCGTCTGACTCCAACGTATCCCCCGCCGCATTGAGCTTGCCCGTCAACACGACCTCTCCGCCCTCGGCGAAGGTGTCCGGGACCATGTTGGCAAAGTGAACGTTGAGAGTCTGGCCCGCGTGCTCGATGACGAAGCGGTAGTCCCCCGCCGCGTCCTTGCGTTGCTTGACCGTGCCCGGCACCACGACACCGTGAACTTTGATCTCGCGCCCGGCGAAGTGATCCGGCTGCGCGGTGACCTGCTCGACGTACAGGTACTCGAGTACCCCCTCGCCGGAGTCCGAGAAAACGAGATACGCCCCAGCGGCGACCGCTGCCGAGACGAGCGCTACGCGAACCGTGGTGGAAAGTGCCATGTCTATCCTCCGATGGTGATCATCGCTTTTCGCGGCCCGCCGGACCCGTCTAGCGCGAAATCGTGGCCGTCCCGCTTGGACGCCAATAGTGTGTGTAACAACGCCGGCACCGCGAGCTCGTCGCCAGAGCGCAGCGCCGCTTTGAGGTCGGCGGCGTCGTCGTGAGCGAGGCACCCGTGCACCTGGCCCGTCGCGGAAACCCGCAGGCGGTTGCATGAACCGCAGAAGTTCTCGGTCATGGCCCCGATGGTGCCGAACCGCCGCCCGGCAAAAGGACCGCTCGCGACGCGAAAATAGGAGGCCGGTCCCAGGCCGCGCACGCCCTCGCCATCGTCGGCTTCCACCGGGGCCTGCGTGGCCAAGGAGATCGCGCGCCGGATCTGTTCCGCGGACATCATCTCGCCTGGCACAAACAGCTGCCCTTCCGACATCGGCATCATCTCGATAAACCGCGGCACGGCGTGATGATTCCAAGCAAACTTGGCGATGTCGCCCAGCTCGTCGTCGTTGAACCCGCGGATGGCCACCGTGTTGAGCTTGATCGCGGTGAATCCGATGCGGCGCGCGTGGGCGATGCCCGCCACAACCGCTCCCAGATTTCCCCGACGCGTGATCTGCCGAAAGCGCTCGGGCGACAAACTGTCGATGCTGACCGTGACTTCACGCAGGCCAGCGGCATGCAGCGCCCCGGCGACCGCCTCGAGCCGTTCACCGTTGGTGGTCATCGCCACGCCGAGCCGGCCGCGTCGCGTCGGAATCTGCACCAAACCGGCCACGAGGCGCTCGAGGTCCTTGCGCAGTGTCGGCTCACCTCCGGTCAAACGCACCCGCTCGACCCCCCACCGCGCGAAAGCGGACACGAGCGCAACGATCTCTTCAAAGGACAGCAGCTCGGAACGCCGCACGTGCTCGACTCGCTCGGGCATGCAGTAGGTGCAGCGGTAGTTGCAGCGATCCGTGAGCGACAAGCGAAGGTAGCGAACCTCCCGCGCAAGCCGATCCGACAAGACGGAGAGCTGGACGCGGCCGGTCGACGAGCCGCTTGCGGGCGGGTTGGCCATCGGGGACGCCACCGCACCCGCGCCCCGGTCCGAGTCGCGCGTCGAGTCGCGGACTGGCGAGTTGTCCCTGCGGGACGCCACCGTACCCGCCGGCCGATCCGATAAGACCGCGAGCTGGACCCGCTCGGGCGTCGAACCGCTGGTGGGCGAATCGTGCATGAGTGAGGCTACCTTGCCACAGACCGCTGGCGACGGCAGCTTTGCGCGGCGGCAGCGGCTGCACGACGACGTAGCTGATGCCGGCCGATGCCGAATCAGACCGTCGCTGGTCGCGCCGAGCCCCAGCAGGTTCATGGGCCGCGAGCCGTCCGTCGCCGACGACCCGTTCCGGCCGGGACTCGGCGCTATCGTCACGAAAACGGCCGCGCAAGGTCCACTCACCCGGCGCGGCCGCAGTTGTCCCCGTCGGTGGGGCCGACCCTAGAAGTTCTCGAAGTGTACCGACTCCGGCAGCCGAGGATCTTTGACGGGCACGAGCGCGCGCCCCTTGAGCGAGAGGCCGAAGGCGAACACCACCAGGCCGATAAACCCGACAAGCGCCAGCAAATCCACCTCGTTAAATGGGATGACCTCGGCGTACCAATGGGCTTTGGCGGTCAGCCCCGCCTCTTCTGCCGTCGCCGCGGCATGGTGCGCGTGGGTCGGCTGCACCAACCAGTACACGTCCACGAACTCCATGAACACGATAAACGCCGCCGCGAAGCACAACAGCCAGGGCATGCGCTTGATCGGCCGGCGAAGCAGCGAGAACCAGGGAATCACGAAGCGTCCGAAGACCAGCAGCAAGCTCAACGCCAGCCACTCACCGTGCCCACGGTACGAAAACCAGTACGTTTCCTCGGGGATATCCGCGTACCAGATCAGAAAGTACTGGCCGAACGCGATGTACGCCCAAAACGTGGTGAACCCGAACATGAACTTCCCAAGATCGTGGAAGTGCTCCGTGGTCACGATGTTCCGCAGGTAGCCGGACCGCAGCAGCGCGAACGAAATCAGCGACAGCATCGCGTGCACGGTCACCGCCGTGCCCACGAAGTAGTAGACCCCGAACATGGTCGAGAACCAGTGTGGGTCGAGCGACATCAGAAAGTCGATCGCCCCCAAGGTCAGCGACACCGCGAACATCAGCAACGCTGGCGCCGAGA
Organism: Myxococcales bacterium FL481; assembly: GCA_006508105.1. Classification (GTDB taxonomy): domain Bacteria; phylum Myxococcota_A; class Polyangia; order Nannocystales; family Nannocystaceae; genus FL481. Next base: position 11,521 of record QKPP01000034.1, read on the forward strand.
GCGTGCGCATGCGATGCGAGTACGGCGCGGGATCCGACGCGTTGTCTTGGTCGGTGGAGTTCTTCCAAAAGAACAGCGCCAACCCCGACCAAACGATCAAGTACACGAAGTATCGGACGCGAAACGCCCCCTCGTTGAGATAGGCCGATTTCGCCGACAGCATTGGATCGCCGGCGACCTTGTCGACATGCGACCACTCGTAAAGCGAGTGCACGCCGCCGAAGACGATCACCAACCCGGCGATTGCGACGAACGGCAAGGAGAACGCCAAGTGCTCGGCGAGTCGCCGAACCGCGATCCCCCATCCCGCGCGCGTGAGGTGCTGAACGATGACGAAAAACAGACCGCCCAACCCCAGCGCCAGCGCGAACATGAACGCGGTGAGGTAGGCCCCCCAAAAGTGGTGGGGATCACGACCCATGAGGGCGAACGCGCCGGCGAAACCGGCGAGCATCATCACGCCCCCGATCGCAGGCAGCTTGGCCCACACGGAGTCGGCACGAACGAAGATTTGATCGCGAGGCAGATCGATGTGGTCGGATTGCGAGCTCATGATGGCACTCCGTGGCGGATCAGCGTTCGACTTCCTCGATCGAGACCGCGCCGGTCGCTTCGAGCAGCGCGCGGGTCTCGTCACCGAACTTCGGGTCTCGGGCCTCGATGGCGATGAAGAAGCGATCGTCGGTGACTCGCGCGAACTTGGGAGCGTTGAACAGCGAGTGGTACCAACGCGGCAACCCGTTGAGCGCCAACATGCCGAACAGCGTGCCGAAGCTCGCTAACAGCACGCCCGACTCGAACGTCACCGGGACGAAGGCTTGGTACGAAATGAACGGCTTGCCGGCGTAGATGATCGGGTAGTCGAACGCCGACACCCAGGTTTGCGCGGAGAAGCCGATGCTCGCCCCGACCATGCCACACGCGAACGTGATCCACGGGACCTTCGACGGACCCACGCCCATCGCCTTCTCAAGGCCGTGGACCGGGTACGGCGTGTAGGAGTCCCAGAGGCGGTATCCCGCGTCACGAACCTTCTCGCACGCGTGATAGATGTCCGCCGCGCTCTCGTACTCGGCGAGTAGTCCGTAGGTCTTGCGCGGATCAGTCATGGCTGTCCCCGTGATGGTGCGGTTTGGCGTACGGCATCACGGATTTGAGTTCCGCGATGGCGATCATGGGCAGATAGCGGGCAAAAAGGCAAAACAGCGTGAAGAACAGGCCGAAACTGCCGACCAGCAAGAGCACATCGTCAATGGTGGCCGTGAAGTAGTCCCAGCTCGAGGGCAAAAAGTCGTGGTGCAGCGACGTCGAGATGATGACGAACCGCTCGAACCACATGCCGATGTTCACGAAGATGGACAAGATGAACAGCGCCAACGGGCTGCGTCGGACCCGCTTGAACCACACCACCTGGGGCGAGATGACGTTGCAGCTCATCATCGTCCAGTAGGCCCATGCGTAGTCTCCGAACGCTCGGTTGATGAACACGAACGACTCGTACGGGTTGCCGCTGTACCAGGCGATGAAAAACTCCATCAAGTACGCGTAGCCGACCAAGGTCCCCGTCAAGAGGATGATCTTGGCCATGTTCTCCAAGTGCTTGATGGTGATGATGTGCTCGAGGTTGTACCACTTGCGCAGCGGAATCAGCAGGGTGAGCACCATGCCGAACCCGGAGAAGATGGCACCCGCCACGAAGTACGGCGGGAAGATGGTGGTGTGCCAACCCGGTAGCTGGGCGACGGCGAAGTCGAAGGACACGATGGTGTGCACCGACAACACCAGCGGCGTGGCCAGGCCGGCGAGCAGCATGTACGCCTTCTCGTAGTTGACCCAGTGACGCGTCGAACCGCGCCAGCCTAAAGCGAACAACCCGTAGGCCCAGCGGCGAATCGGCGTCGTCGCCCGATCCCGCATGGTGGCGAGGTCGGGAATCAGTCCCATGTACCAAAACAGCACCGAGACTGTGAAATAGGTGGAGATGGCGAACACGTCCCACAACAGCGGGCTGCGGAAGTTCGGCCAAATGCCCATTTGGTTGGGCAAAAACAGCGTCCAATAGTCTAACCAGGGGCGACCGGTGTGGATGAGCGGGAACAGACCCGCACACATCACCGCGAAGATCGTCATGGCCTCGGATGCCCGGTTGATCGACGTTCGCCAGTCTTGACGAAACAAGAACAACACCGCCGAGATGAGGGTTCCGGCGTGGCCGATGCCGACCCAAAACACGAAGTTGACGATCGCCCAACCCCAGGCGACCGGGTTGCTGACGCCCCAGACCCCTGGCCCCTCCCAAAACAGCCGGCCGAGGTTGACCAGCAACACCCCCAGGACGGCCGACGACAAAAAGAACGCCGGCCACCACATCATGGGTGGCTTCTCGATCGGTTTGGCAACGGCCTCGGTGATGTCGTGGAAGCCCACGCCACCTTCGGCCAAGATCTTGCGCCCCGACAGGGGATCGAGCGGATCTTCGGGATGCTGCTGCGCGTTGCGTGCGTCGGATGCCATCGGAATCACACGTTCTCGAGTTCGGGATTGGGGTTCCGCACGCGAGCCAGGTACGTGGTCCGCGGATGCGTGTTGAGGTCGGCGAGTACGCTGTAGTTGCGACTAAACTCTTTGATCCGAGAAACGCGTGACTTGGGATCCGAGATGTCGCCGAAGGTCACGCATTGGGTCGGACACGCGTCTTCGCACGCGGTGCGAATTACGCCGTCTTTGACTTTCGTCTCGCCGGCGATGTGCGCGTCAGATTTCGCCCGATTGATGCGCTGCACACAGTAGGTGCACTTTTCGATCACGCCTCGGAACCGGACCGTCACGTCTGGGTTCTTCTGCATTTGCTCGAGCGGATCGAGGTCGAGATTGTAGTTGAAGTAGTTGAACCGCCGGACCTTGTACGGGCAGTTGTTGGAGCAGTAGCGCGTGCCAATACAGCGGTTGTAGGCCATATCGTTGAGGCCCTCGGGGCTGTGCGCCGTGGCACCGACCGGGCACACATTCTCACACGGCGCGGTCTCACAGTGCATGCAGGCCACCGGCTGAATCACCATCTCGGCCTTGTTCGGATCGCCGGAGTAGTAGCGATCGAGTCGCAGCCAATGCAGCTCGCGACCGTTGCCTGCTTCCTTTTTGCCGACGACCGGAATGTTGTTCTCAGCCTGGCAAGCGACGACACACGCGTTGCAGCCCACGCAACCGTTGAGGTCGATGACCATTCCCCACTGGTGGGGTCCAGTCAGCTCGGGCCGATCCCAAAGCGACTTGAGCCGGTCTTTCGGCATGAGATCTCCCAGTCGGGAGAACGCTGGGTCTTCTTTGAACTCGGCGACGGTCGCTTCGCGGTAGATCGGACGTCGCTCGTAGTTGAACCCGAGCGGCGATCCTTCGTCTCCGTCTGGATCGAGCGAACCGTAGTCTTGCGTCGACACCAGCTGGTAGGTACCGGACGCCACCGCCACCGAACCGGACGCGAAGAAGCTGGCATGGTCGTCTCGTAGTCCGTTGACATCGAAGCCAGCGCCTTCGGCCACGGCACCGATGTTTTTTCGCCCGTAGCCGAGCGTCAACGAGACCGTGTCGGGCGCTTGACCAGGGGCGACCCACACCGGCAGTTTCACGCTGCGGCCGTCAACGCTCACCGTGATGAGATCGCCGTTCGCCACGCCAAGCGTTTCGGCGTACGCGGGGCTCAGATACGCGGCGTTGTCCCACACCAGCTTGGAAACCGGGTGCGGGCACTCCTGCAACCAGGCGTTGTTCGCGAAGCGGCCGTCGCCAACTTTGGGGTCGAGGTGGAAGTTGACCTCGGTCCCCTCACCCGGCTTGTACCCCGCATAGGCCTCCGCCACGTCGTCCCACCGCGACAACTTGGGCACTTGGAACGTGCGCGGGATGCCGGTGACCACACCGTCATGCAGCCACCGCGACCACCGACGGTCCGAGATCTTCGCCTCGGCGCCATCTTGCGCGACTTCTTTCGCCCAAAAGGCCCGGACGATCTCGTGGCCCGACGTCATCTCGCCCGGATGGATGAGACGGTGAAGCAGTTCGATCAAGCTTGGCGTCGGGACGGGTCCCGCGTCGGTTGGCCCCTCGTGAAGCGGCGCGATCAGGGGCTGGCAGATCGTCGTCGTGCCGTCGATCGACTCCAAGTCGCCCCACGCCTCGAGGTAGTGCGCGAGGGGGAGGTGCGCAGTCGCGACCTGGGCGGTCTCGTCACGCAGCTGGCCAGCGTGCACGACCAACTCGGCCTTCGTCAGCGCTTCCGCGAAGCCCAAGCGACCCGGTGCGTCGTAGACGGGGTTTGTATCCAGACACACGACCCGAGAAATCGACCCGTCGTTAAGCCCCGCGGTGAGCGCGGCGAGGGTTTCCGTCTCTTGCGCATCCACGTCGTAGCGCAGTCGCAGATGGCCCGGCACGCCCGTTCCCGAGTCGCCGAGCAGACCGTTGATCAGCAGACCCAACGCATGGGCGACGGGGGGTTGACGCTCGCCGACGACCACGACGGCGCGACCTTTGTTCTTCGCAAGGTCGTCCGCGACCTTCTTCGCCCAGCGAACGGTCCGCGAGTCGCCCTTCGCAGCGCCCTTGACCGCGGCGAGAACGGGCTCGGTTCCGGCCAGTGACTGTTTGTGTTTGCGCGTGAGGCGATCCGCGACGGCGGCGAGAAAGCCCGTGACGTCTCGCCCCGGGATGGCCAGCCGGTTATCCGCGGCGCCGCCGGTGGACGTCAGGTGCGGCTCGACCACGTACAACCGACTGATCGGATCGCTGGGGGACTTCATCCGACGGTTGCGCGCCCACTCTCGAAGCATGCGCACGTGATCTTGGTCGGTGCCGAGAAAGTCGCTGTCCGCCGACAAGATGACCTTGGCCCGTCGCAAGCTATGGAACGCGCGCGCGCCTTTGCCCGCGACCATCTCCGCGCCAGCGATGGCGTTGAGCGGCGTGGTGGCGTCCGACAAGAACACTCGAGCTTTCGGAAACGCCTCCCGGTATTCGCGCAGAAGCGAACGCTGGGTCGGCGATTGGGTGTGGGCCACGACCAGCGCGGTGCCCCCTCCACCCGTTTTGGCGTCAGTGCGCGACAAGGCGTCGAGCTGGGCCCACACGACGTCCCATGCCGTCGGCAGCTGGGTGGTCCCCTCCAGTCGCACCGTGGCGCGCACGCCCTTGTCGCTGGGCTCGACCGTCCATTTGCCATTGGCTTCGACGGCTTGCTCGCAGCTGGCCGACTCCGCGAGAGCACGATCGACCGACTTGGAATCGGCGAACGCGCGGGCGTGCACGGCCTCGCATAGGGATGCCTTGGCGTTCCTCTTGGCCGTCGCCTCGTCGCCCCCCTCCCCGTGAGCCGCGCTCCAGACGGTTTGCGGCACGCGGGTGCGATCGACGTCGTACAGGTCGAGGACGCTGGCCTGCGCCCAAACGTTGGTTCCTCCCTGCGACCCAGCGTGACGGCGGTTTCCGTCGACCTTGGTCGGCCGGCCGTCCTGGCTGACCACCGTCAGACCCATCACCGTCGACCCCACCTGCATGGCCGTGGCGTAGTGCTGCGGACGACCGGGAATCAGGTCCTCGGGGCGATCCGCAAACGGCATGATTTTCTCGTTCGGCTTGCGCACACATCCGCCGACCGTGCCAGCCAACGCTGCCGAAGCACCCAGCATGCTCAAGAACTGCCGACGGCCCTCGCCGGCGGGAACCTCCAGGTGCTCCGCGCCCACGGGAAACTCGTTCGCCCCCGGCTTCGGGCCGAAGACGCGCAGACGGGTTTTGCCGCGCGGTTCCAGCTTGCGCCAATACGTCTTGAAATCGTCGCTTGATTTGCTCATCGCTCGCACCCAGGAGTACGGGAGATCCGCGCCCCTGATTGAGGGGGTGACCGGGGACAGAGGTTCCCAACCGGGTTGCCACTGTCGACAACCACGCCGCCGACGAGATGACTCGAAGCGGCGGCTCTTCGATTCCGGTGGGAGAGGATCATGGAGTTGCGGCTGCCCGCGATGCTTCGCGTGCAGGGCGCCTTGGGTGGCGCCGAAGCTATCAGTCGGGCGCTGACGAGGCAACCGGGCGTGTTCGCCGGATTCCGGCTCTAGGCGCGAACCAGGAGCGTTTGGTTTGATCGGGCGGAACGGTTCGGCGGCACGAAACGGCGCGCTTTCGGCCAGCCTCTCACCGCCCAAGACTCACCGACCAAGTCGCGCTTCACCCGGCGTCGCGGCCATCCCGTCGCCTCGACCACCGCAGAAGTTGCGCTTCCTCCGAGCGATCCCCCACCGCGCCATCGCATCGGTCGTCGCCGCGTCGCGCCGGCGACGATCCAGCCGCCCCTCCGCCCGGTCACGGGGCGACCGCGCCGGTCCGATCGCGCGCGGCAACCCCCACCTCGCGGACGTGGTGGGTGCTCGAGATCCGGTGGCGGTCGCGCCCCGGGGCCCGGCTGAGCGCCGCGTCGCCGGGTGCGGGCCGGTTGATACGTCCGATCGCTACGACAGTCGCCCACGGTAGTCTTCGTAGCCGAATCGTCGGACCACGCGGAGGTCGTCAGTGCGCGGGTCATAGCTAGCGATCGACGGAAGGCGCACGCCGTTGAACGTGGTCGTCTTGACCATCGTGTAGTGGGCCATGTCCAACAACACGAGCTTTTGGCCCACCTCAAGCGGCCGGTCGAACGAATAGTCGCCCACGACGTCGCCCGCCAAGCAGGTCAGCCCGCCCAGCCGGTAGGTGTGCGCGCAGACGCCGGGCCCCGCGGCCCCGACAATCTCGGCGCGATACGGCATCTCCAGCACGTCGGGCATGTGCGCGGTCGCAGAGGTATCGAGGATGGCCGTCCGCATCCCGTTGTCCACGATGTCCAGCACCGTGGTGACCAACACGCCGGTCCCGAGGGCGATCGCCTCCCCGGGCTCCAGGTAGACCTGCACCCCGTACTGTTCGGTGACACGTTGCACCAGGTTCACGAGGCGCTCCCGGTCGTAGCCGGCGCGCGTGATGTGGTGCCCGCCACCCATGTTGAACCAGCGCAACTGGGTGAGGTGCCGTCCAAAGCGGGCTTCCACCGCGTTCCAGGTCCGTTCCAACGCGTCGCTGCCCAGCTCGCACAGCGTGTGGAAGTGAGCCCCATCGAGACCGGACAGGTCCACGCCCGCGAGCGCCCGTTCGGTCACCCCAAGACGCGACGAGGCCGCGCACGGGTCGTAGAGCGCCACAGGCACCTCGGAGTGCTCCGGGTTGAGCCGAAGCCCGCACTCAAGCCCCGCCCCGCTGGCGACCGATCGGTGCCGTTGCCACTGGGCGACCGAGTTGAACACCACGTGATCGGCAAATCGACAGATCTCGCGCAGATCCGCGTCGCTGTACGCCGGCGCGTACGCGTGTACCTCGCCGCCGAACTCCTCGCGGGCCAGTTGAGCCTCGTGGGGCGAGCTCGCGGCGGCTCCGGCGAGGAACCGCCGGATCAGCGGGAACAACGACCACTGGGCGAAGCCCTTGAGCGCGAGCAAAATCTTGGCCCCCGACCGGGTTTGGACATCGGCCAGCGTGCGCAAGTTGTTCTCGAGCGCCTCGACGTCGCAGACGAAGCACGGGGTCTCGATGCGCTCGAGGACCGGGCCTACGACTCGCGAATGCTCCACGGCAACCCTCGAGCCTGGAGCTGTTCGAGAAACGGCTTCGCGTCGAATTGCTCCATATGATGCACCCCGGGGCGGCGCCGCTGATTGGTCAGCATCATCATGGCGCCCACCGTCGCCGGCACCCCGGTGGTGTACGAGACGGCCTGCGCCCCGACTTCCTTGTACGTCTCGGCGTGGTCGCAAACGTTGTAGATGAACGTCTCTCGGCGCTTGCCGTCTTTGATCCCATTCACCAAGCAGCCGATGGAGGTTTTGCCCGTGTAGGTCTCGCCGAGGGTCGCCGGGTCCGGTAGCAGCGCCTTGAGCAGTTTGATCGGCGCCACCTTGACCCCATCGACGTCCACCTCGTCGATGCGAGTCATCCCCACGTTCTCCAGCACTCGCAGATGCGTGAGGTAGGCCTCGCCAAACGTCATCCAAAAGCGAATGCGCTGCAGACCCCGAATGTTTTGACACAGCGACTCGAGCTCTTCGTGGTACAGCAGATAGGCTTTGCGCTCGCCGACCTCGGGAAAGTCGAAAACGCGGCTTTCCGCCAGCGGCTCGGTCTCGATCCAGCGCCCGCGCTCCCAGTAGCGGCCTCGCTGCGTGATCTCACGAATGTTGATCTCGGGGTTGAAGTTGGTGGCGAACGGGTGCCCGTGGTCGCCACCGTTGCAGTCCAAGATGTCGATGGTTTCGATCTCGTCGAACAGCTCGGCCTGAGCGTAGGCGCAAAACACGTTGGTGACCCCGGGGTCGAACCCCGACCCCAACAACGCCATGATCCCCGCCTGCTCGAAGCGCTCGCGGTAGGCCCACTGCCACTTGTACTCGAACTTGGCCTCGTCCGGCGGTTCGTAGTTCGCCGTGTCGAGGTAGTCGGTGCCGGTCTCCAAGCAGGCGTCCATCAGATGGAGGTCTTGGTAGGGCAACGCCACGTTGATCAACAAGTCGGGTTGATGCTTGCGGATGAGCCCGGTGGTCTGGGCGACGTTGTCCGCGTCGAGCGATTCGGTCACGATCCCGCGCCCCTCGCGAGCCCGAACTCGGTCCGCGATCGCGTCGCAACGCGATTTGGTGCGACTGGCCAACACGATCTCGGAGAAGACCTCCGGCACCTGGGCGCACTTGTGGGCGACGACTCCCCCCACGCCTCCGGCGCCAACGATGAGAACCTTGCTCATGAACGGAACTCCCTTGAACTGGAGACGAACGTTCGGTCACGGCCCACGCAGCGTCAAGCGGACATGATCCACCGGGAACGGCGGCGCGGCGAGGCGCGCCCGGTGGGTCGCGATCAGTCCCCGTCGTGCGCCAGACGCACCACGCCGAGAATCTGGTTGAACAGCTCGGCCCGGTTGCCGTCCTCGGTGGGGAACAAGACCCGCACGCCACCTTGCTGATCCACGAGGGCCAAGCGAGTGGCGTGCGCGATGTCGTAGACCCCGGGCGCAGTCTGTTGGCGGTCGCCCACGGCGAGGTGGAAACCATCCACCACGAACCGCTCGATCTGCTCGGGTGAGCCCGTCACGAACCTCCAATGCACGGGGTCAGCGCCCAATCTGTCGGCGTAGTCCTTGAGGACCGCGGGCGTGTCGTGCTCGGGGTCGACGCTCACGGACAGCACGTTGACGCGGTCAGTCAGGTTGCCGTGATGAATGTCGTCAGCGATGGCCTTCATCACCTGACTCACGCGGGGACACACCGACGGACACCGGGTGAAGATGAATCCCACGACCCACGCTTTGCCGCGCAAGTCGTCCGGGGTGAAGGCACGGCCGTCTTGGTCGACCAGCGCAAACTCGTTGGGTACTTGGAACAACACCTCCGGGACCGGTGGTCGGCGGATGGTGAACGGCCGCATGCCGGTGGTCACGACCAAGCCGACCGCGATGGCCACGGCCCAGATATGGCGCCGCACAAACCCCAACACGCCCCCGCGGTCTTCGGGCACCGGATGGGGCGAACGATGCCGGGGATCGGGGGAACTCACGGGGCTCGGATCTCGCACGTGACGCGGCGCGCCTAGGCGACCAACGCGTCGACGATCAGCACCACGGTCAGCGCAGGCAGGTACAACAGCGACGCGAAGAACAGGACCGTCGCCCAACGGCCGTCACTGCTGCGGAAAAACCCCCACGCCGCGCAGAAGAAGTAGCCCAAGCTCAACGCCAGAGCCCCAAAAAAGTAGAGCCAGCCGGCGACGCCGAGTGGCGCGAGGAGCAAGCTCACCGGCACCAGTACCGCCGCCCAGATCGTGGCTTGCACGCGCGTCACGGCCTGGCCGCGGGCGACCGGGACACAACGCACCCCCGCCCGCGCGTAGTCGTCGACGCGGCGCGAGACGATGGCCAGCGAGTGCGGCATTTGCCAGACGAGCAAGATAGCTGCGAGGACGAGCCCCGGCGGATCGACGGTGCCCATCACCGCGGTCCACCCTAGCAGCGGCGGTACGGCCCCCGGAAACGCGCCGACGAACAGGGCCAGCGGAGACCGGTACTTCATCGGGGTGTAGATGAGCACGTAACTGATGATCGCCGCGGCGGCCAACACCGTGGTCAACAGGTTGGTCCCCGCCGCGAGCACGACAAGCGACGCCAGCGACAACGCAAAGCCAAACCGCACGGCGGTCAACACCGAGACGCGCCCCGCGGCCACCGGACGATCGGCGGTGCGGGCCATCTTCTGATCGGGAAGCCGCTCGAGCGCCATGTTGAACGCGCCGGCGGCCGCGACCGCCATCGCCGAACCCAACAGCACCGCGGACACGGTGAGCCAATCGGCCGAGCGGGGCGCAAGCCAAATGCCCCCGAGGGTCGTGACGAGGCACATGCGAACGATGCCTGGCTTGCACAAGGCGATCAGGTCACGTGTTCGCGTCGGGGCGGGAGCAGCTCGCATCGTACGCTAGGTGCGCTCCGCTCGAGCGCGCCCGCACGCTATCTCTGCGGACTCAGTGGGTCAAGCGGCGTCGCGCGACTCGAGTCCGGCGCGGCCGCCTACTCGCTCGCCCGCTGCTCGACGCAGTGAAACGCGCCCTGGCTGCCCCATTTGCGCACGTTGATGAACGCGTCGATGATTTGCCCGCTGCGGTCGACAAAAAACGTGTCCGGCAACTTCTCGCTGCCGAACAGTCGATTCGCCGCTTTCGACGGATCGTGAACAACGACGGCGGGAGTGTCGCTGATCGCCATTTTGGCGAGAAAGCCCTCGGCGTCGGCCATCGATTCATCGACTGAAACCGCGAGCACCGCCACGTCGTCGCGATCGGCGAAGCGACGGGCGAGACGATCGAGCTCCGGCCACTCACGGGCACACGGCTCACACCACGTCGCCCAAAAGTTCACCACCACGAATTTGCCGCGGTAGTCGGAGAAACGGCCGGCCGTCCCATCTCGATGCGCGAACTCAAAATCCGGCGCCGGGATGTCTCTCGCCTCGGGCGTGAGCTCACGACACGCAGCACCCGCTTGCTTGCGCACCGCGGGGCCCAGCGACCAGGCGAACAGAAACACCAACACGCCGCCGATCGTCACGAACACAAGGTAACCGATGATCGCCCACGGCTCGGTCGAGCGGGACGATGCGCCGGCCGGCCGAGGGGCGGCCATCTACCGTTGCCCCTCGTCGCGATTGGGCCCCGTTCGCGACACGCGTTTCTTCGCGTCCTCCATCAGCTTCTCGTAGACCTCGGCCCGCGGGACCCCCGAGGCTTCGACCTCGCGTGCCGCGTCGAGCTCGGCTTCGAGCACGTCCGACCATGCGCGCGATCCCAGCACGCCCCGGTATAGATGGCCGTTGACGAAGAACGACGGTGTGCTGGTGAGGCCCGCGACGCCCGCGGTCAAGCGATCGGCGTTGACGGCCTCGCCCGCCTCTGGTGATTGCACGTCAGCGATGAACTGCTCCTTGTCTAGCCCCAAGCGCTCAACCTCGGCCGGCAGCTCCGTCAGATCCGCGCGCTTGTCATACAGCCAGTCGTGCAGCTCCCAGAACTTGCCCTGCTGCATCGCGGCCCAAGCGGCGTGGGCCGCCGGCAAGGCCTTGCGGTGACCGGGGAGCGGGAAGTGCTTGAACACCAAGCGCACGTCCTCGGCGTGATCCTCGACCGCATCGAGCAGCGGCTCAGTGGCTCGCGCGCAGAACGGACACTCGAAATCGGAGAACTCGACGATGGTCACCAGGGCATCATCGGCCCCCCGCGACGGTTCATCTCCCCGCAGATCGATCCGCACCCGATCGCCGGTGACCAACGCGACGGTTTGCGTCTGGCTGCGATACCAGCGAACGAGGTGGGGCCCCGCCCAAAACCCGATGCCCGCCACCGCGAGGCAGGTCAGCAGGTAGGACGCGTTGGCGTACCACGGGCGCGGCTGGGATGGCGCGGGCGGTGACGAAGCGGGCGGTGGCGAAGCGGGGTTCGGGTCGGGTTCCGGACTGTTCATGACCTACTCCTGACCCCGCGGCGCCTCGTCATGCGAGACCGGCTCCGGGGCGTTCGGGAACTGGCTTTCGGGGATCGCCGAGGCCATCAGCTTGCCAAAAAGCTCGGCCCGAGAGGTACCGGCGGCTCCGAGATCAGCCGCCGCCTTCAGTTCTTCTTCCACGAGCCCCGCGACGGTGGCCAGGGATTGTGACCCGTACAAGAACCGCCCGTTCACGAAGTACGCCGGGGTCCCAGCCACACCCAAGCGCTTCGCGTAGCTCAGATCGCGTTCGACGGCCGTCCGGATCGTGGGATCCTCGAAATCGCGCTTGAACTGGGCCACGTCGAGGCCGAGCTCGTCGGCGAGAGACGTGAACTGACGCAACCCCGCCGGGCCCTCGGCGGTGAGCAAGCGGTCGTGAAACGGCCAAAACTTCCCCTGACGATGGGCCGCCTCGGCCGCGTACGCCGAGCCCGGGGCCGTGGGATGGATCGGCAGCGGCAGATGCCGCACGGCCACCTTCACGTCCTGGGGAAACTTCGCCCGCAGCTCGCCCAGTAGCCCCGCAGATTTGCGGCAAAACGGGCATTGGAAATCGACGAACGCGACCACGAGCACCGGCGCATCGGCGGGTCCGTCCACGGGAACGCCGTCGGCGACCACCCGGTAGCGCTTGTCCGCCTCCGGTCGCTTGTCCACCGCGAACGCGCTAGACCCCCCGCCGTCTGAAGAGGGATGCGACGCCCGATCGCGCTTGGCCTCCTCGCGCAACTTCGTCGCCGCGTCCGTCTCACGGATCCGACCCACCTTGGCGCCCTTGGTGATCTCGGCGTAGACGTCGGCCCGCGCCACTCCGTCGCGCAACAACGCTCGGGCCCGTGCGATCTCGGCGTCGATCAGCGTGTGCCAGGCGGCCTCATTCGCCTGACCACCCATCAACACCAGACCGTTGATGAATGTCACGGGCCCGGCCGCGATGCCCAAGGCCAGCGCCTGACGGCGATAGCGAGCCAACGCGGCGCTCCCCAGCCCGCCATCTAGATCGGCGGCGAACTTGTCGACGTCGAGGCCGAGCGCTTGGGCGTGGGCCAACAGGGCGGGCCGCGAGAAGTCGCCGTCACTGTGTTCGATCAGGCGCCAGTGGTACGCCCAAAAGCTCTCTTGCTCGCCCGCCGCGACGACGGCTTCGGCGGCCAAGTCCCCCGGTTGATAGCCCGGGATCGGGGCGTGGCGGTACACGACGCGGATGTTCTCGCCGTAGTCTTCGACCAAGTTGCGCGCCATGAGCCAGGTGCGACCGCAGGGCGGGCAGGCATAGTTGCCGAACACGACGAGCGTCACCAACGGAGCTTGACCCCCGAGCGCGCGGTCATTCGGGAACTGCGGCACTGCGAACCGCTCGACGTCCACTCGAACCGCCGCATCGGCGGACGCCTGCCCGTCCGGGCGCGCATCCGGACGTGGACACGCCAAGGAGAGCAGCAGCGACAAAAGTGGGAGGTGACGGGCGGCGGGAGTCATCGGCTGGCGCGGTGGAGCCCGGACAGGGGGTTGCGGCGAGCGAGGCCGGTGGAGCCCATGGGTCCTCAAGCACCGCTACTCGGGCGCAGAAGGCTAGAGCGAGCGGCCACGCCACGCAAGCCGAGCCGACGCAACCGCTGCGGCGCGAACCTCGGTTGCTCTCAACTCACGCCCTCGGGGAGCCCCACCGTTCGCCGCCGATCGCGTTCGATCGGGGCGGTGCAGCGAACCAACGCAAAACCCCGACCGGCGGTCGGGGCTTGGAGCGGGAAACGAGACTCGAACTCGCGACTTCAACCTTGGCAAGGTTGCGCTCTACCAACTGAGCTATTCCCGCTTGATTTGCTTCGTTGGAGGCCGGAGGAAACTACTCATCCCGCAGCGAGAGTCAAGCACCAAGTGGCGGGCAGGCTCGAAAACCCCGCGGCGGGGCGTGCCTGAGCGCACGGTTCGCAGCAGCTGACACCGCAGGCCGGTCCTAATCGCGGGTAGCACTACCGCGCGGTCGGAGCGACGAGCCGACGCGAGCGTGCGAACGGGCAGCGTGGCGAACGAAGGCAGACGATGACGCGAGTCGCGGTCGCGGCCGGCCAAGCCGCTGCGCGACCCGACCAAG
>QKPP01000320.1:0-3612 GCA_006508105.1 Myxococcales bacterium FL481
CATTGATGCTCGGGAAATCTCCTTCCCGCTCCTTGTCCGCGCCGCTTGGCGGCGTCGCTCGATCGCTGCCAGCCAACTGGCCAGCTAGCTAGAGGACGGTTGGTAGCGTGGGCCAAGCGAGCAGCGATGAAGTCGACGTGGCCCCCGCCGAAGCGCCGCCCACGGAAGAGAAACCTCAACTGAGGTCGGCCGAGCGGTGCCGGGTAACCCGTGGCGACGAAGAGCTGGTCGTGTTGCGCGACCCCGTCGGGCTGGCCGAGCCGTTCGCCGTCGACGCTGACTTCTCTCCGGTTTTGGACCTACTCGACGGTCAACACTCGATGGCTCAGATCCGTCAGTCGCTGCGATTTCGCGGGTTCGAAGTGGAGCAACCCGATCTCGAGTCGTTTGTGGCGTCGCTGCAGGCCGCCGCGTGGCTCGACGACGAGACGTTTCGCGCGCGGTGGCGTGAGGCCCACGACGAATTCTGCCGCGCATCGATCCGTCCCGCCGCTCACGCGGGGGTCGTGTACGCCGACGACCCGGCGGAGCTCGCTCGCGTCCTGGGGCCCCCTCCGAGCCTCGGACCGCGGGCGGACAACGGCGTGGTCGGCGTGGTGTGCCCCTACCAGCCCTTCGAGGCCGCGCCGCAGTTGTACCGTCGTCTCATCCACACGCTGCCCGACCCGCGCGGGCTCGAGGCGATTGTGGTGATCGGCACGGATCTGGGTCGTGGGCGGCTCCCCCTGGCGCTGAGCAACAAGCCGTACGAGACGCCGCTCGGCGTCGTGCCGGTTGCCGCCGAGGTGTCACGTGCGTTGGCAACCCGCTGCCCCTGGATCGAGCGCGAGCAGTGGCGGCATCGGGCGGCACTGAGCACCGAGATCGCAGCCGTTGTGCTCGCGCAGGCCTACGGACGCGAGTGCCCCGGTGTCGTCCCGCTATTGTGTGGACGAACCGCCGCGAGCGACGATGGGGAATCCGAAACGGAGGCGTTTCTCGCCGCCGCCGAGGCGCTACTCGGAAGCATGCGCGTGCTGTGGTTCGTCGTGGCCGAACTCAGCCATGTGGGCCCGGCGTTTGGCGGGGGACGTCTCACGCCGGAGCTGCTCGAGCGAGTCCACGACCGCGACCGCGAGGTGATTGCGGCGTGCTCAGGCGACGTGGTGGCGCGACGCGTGGTCAAGGCGCTGGACAGAGCTCACGAGGCCGGACCCCTCAGCAGCGCGCCCACGCTCAATGTGGCCGCCCAGCTCCTCCCAGTGGGTTGTCGTGGCGAGCTGCTAGACCTCGCGCGGATACCGGCGGTTGGCGAGGCGCCTGGCGAGGTCACAATCGCGACCCTAGCCTTTCGCCAGCGCCCCTCCGCCGGGAACGGCGGGCGACATCGCGCCTAGTCTTCGATCAATGGGGTCAAGACGGAGCGTGCATCTCGCGACGCGGAACCATCGAACACACGTGAGTGGCCGCTTCGTCGGGGTTGACGGGGAGTCGCTGGCCGCCGTCCAGTACGCTTAGCGCGCCCAGGCCGGTCAGCGTCGCGAGAATCGTGTTCGCGATGCCCTCGGGATTGCCCCGGGCGAAGAAGCCCTGCTGAATGCCGCGATCGATCAGCTTCGAGTAATAGACCCGCATCGCTTGGTGGGCCTCGTCGACTTTCTGACGAAATGCAGGGTCCTGACCAGCAAGCGTGATGAGGAGTCCGTCGAGGCGAGTCTGCTCGGGCTCATTGTCGAGGCGCCGCAGATGATCGGTCACGTGCATCGTGAGGAGTCGATCTGGCGGCTGTTCGTGACTCGGTTCGAGGCTCCAGCGCTGGTGCATTGCACGAACGTGAAGGTCCATGATCTCTCGAAACAGTTCGCTTTTGGTCTTGTAGTGGAAATAGATTCCACCCTTACTTAGACCCGCCTCTTTGGCGATGTCGACCAATCGCGTTCCGTCGTACCCGTGTCGTACAAAACATCGCTTTGCAGCGGCTCGGATCTGCTGCTTACGTACTTCGTCGCTGCCGTGCATCATCATCGCAGCCCGTCTCCCGGCGTCGCGTCTTTGTGCTAGCGAACGCAGGCACACCGTAACCAAAAAACGTCGTATGTGAAGGCCCACCTGCGAATTTACATACGGCGTGGCCGCTTTTGACCCGACGCCGCGGAACGACCCAGGTGTGATTCAGATTGCAGATGCGAATTTGGCGCCTGTATCATCTCTCCCGGTTTGTGAGGATTGGGGCGAGGGTTCGCACGAGCCGGCCGAAGCGGCCCAACGACGAGGGCATGTCCGTGGCGAACAATCGACTCAAGCTGTCACCGTTGTTGGCTCGTCGGTACGCATTCGCGTCTACGTGCTGCAATCTGGGGTCTCTGCGCACGTGCACGTGCACCCGGAAACGGCGTCGCCGTGGTGGCAGTGGTTCCAGAGCGTTTCACATCAGAGACGTTCGAACACCGCGCGGCCACGCGAGTCTCACAAACGAGTCCAGCTCGGCGAAGGGGGAAGCCGATTCCTGGCACGTATTTACGAAATTCAAGCGGTGCTGATTCCAGCCGAACCCCTCACCAAAGCGACCTAGAGCAAACGTGCCGCTTGTGACCATGCCCCAGAAACCTCCAACAAACGTTTCCCCTTTTCGTGGGGATCCAAACGGAGAAAACGCGTGCACCGATTCGGGATCTCGTTTGATTCGCGCATTGCACTCCCTCGTTCGAGCGAGGCCAGGATTTGCCTCCGTTCTTGATGCCTGACCCCGAAAGCGCGTATGGTGCGCAGTCGCGCAGACCCACCGCGCCCGTCGCGAGCTCATTCTCCTCGATGACCAACTGTCCGCAGCCCACGGAGTCGACTGGAGCAAACCGAGCCGTCTCGGGCGTGCGAGTGGGTCCGCAGGCGGCGCGCGCCGCGGACGCGTAACCGTCAACGCGCAACCGTCAACGCGCGCGCCCGGTGCAAAGGAGCAGCGCGGGTAGCACAAGCACGCTGGCGACGAGGCTGCAGCTGGTGCCGAGCAACATCATCCATCCGAGGCTCTGCATCCCGCCGTGGGCCGGCACCAACAGCCCGGCGAACCCCAAGATGGTGGTCAACGACGCGATGATCACCGCAGACCCCGTACCCGCGACGAGATCGTCGAGACGGGCCGCGCCGCCATTCGCCGCCGCGGATTGTCGGAGCCGATGCACCATGTGCACGCCCGCATCCACACCGATGCCGAGCACGAGCGGCAACGCCACAATGCTCGCCGCGTTGAGCGGTGTGTTGGAGAGCGCCAACACCCCAAGCATCCACGCCCAGCCCACGAGCACGGGGAATGCGGCGAGGCCCGCGTCGGCGAGCCGGCGAAAGTCCACCAACAGCACGACCATCACCAGTGCGGAGGCCAGCGCGGCGGCCAGGCGGAAATCGTCGAGGATCATCTGCGTGTGCACGTGCATCGTGATCGCGTGACCGGCGGCGTTCTCTGCCACGCTCGACACCTCAGCGGCGAATGTCTCAGCGCTCGCCGCCGACCAAATGGACTCTCGTGGGTAGATGTACAACGCGACGGCCTCACTGCCGTCTCGAGCCGCGAATCGGGGGCGAAAGGCCGGGGGAATGGCCGCGGCCACGTATCCACCGGCTTGGCCCACGGCCACC
>QKPP01000320.1:3622-5288 GCA_006508105.1 Myxococcales bacterium FL481
GCCGCTCGGCTCACGGACTCGCGCAGTCGCTTGTCGAGCGCGACGAGGCGGTCGCCCGACTCGGAAGTCGGCAAAGCGGTCACTCGACGGCGCAAGGAACCGATCGCGTCGCGGGCTCGGGTGCAGGACGAAGCTGGGCGGCCGGCCTGTTGGACTGCGAAGCACGCTTCGTCCAGGGCGTCCACGAGGTCTCGAAGCGCGGAGGAAAGGGCGCGACCCAGCTGTTGCCGCTGGATCGCGGCGTGGTTTGCCTTGGAACTGAACTGAAGCTGGCCGAGCGCATCTAGCTCCGCTGTGGAGAGCGGCGGGAGCAGGTCACCGGGCGCCGCGACATGGCCGACTGAGGGCAGTGCCCGCAACCTCTCGGCCAGCCCGCGCGACTCGGCGATGGACGGGGCCGACGCAAATGCGAAGATCGGGTTGGCGTGCTCGGTGGCCTCAAGCATCTCCAGAGCACGCGCGCTGGCCTGCTCTTTGGGCATGAAATCGAAGTACCGACTGTTGAAGCCGACAGTCGGCGCCAAGCTAGCCCCCGCGAGCGCGAGCAGCAGCCCCCCACTCAGCCAGATTCGCGGCGCGAACCGCACGAGCTGCGGTAGACGACCGATTCCCGGCAACACGGCCGGCGCCCCGGCGTTGCGGTTGGCCCCGAGGACGGCGGGGAGCACCAACAGCGACATGCCGACAATAATGGCGATGCCGATGGCACTGTTGAATCCGAGCTGCGCGAAGGCGCTGAATTCCGCACCGGTGATCGTCAAAAAGACAAGTCCCGTCGTGATCGCCCCGGTGACGACGCCAGGACCCGCCAGCGCGAACGCGGATCGCAACGCCTCTTTGGACGGGCCCAAGGCCCGTAGCTGCTCGTGGTAGCGGACGATGAGATGAACCGAGAAGTCCACCCCCAACCCGAGCAACAGCGCGAACATGCCCGCAGTGACCGGATTGAGTTCTCCGTACGTTAGCTGAACCCCCGCGGCGGTGACCACCATTCCCAGTCCGAGTGGAATCAGGGTCAGCACAATGCTGCGGACGGATCGGAACGCGAATCCGAGCAGCACGACGATGCCGATTCCACTCGCGACGCTCGACTCCAGCGCGCCCTGAGCGACGAATCCGTGCTCTTCGACAGTGAGCACGGGAATCCCGGTGAGGAGGACCTCAACCTCCGGATGGTCCGCGACCACGTCGGCGCGAATCTCACGGACGGGGTCAACGACGCGGCGCAGACTGTCGACCTGGTGGTTGTCCAACTCCGGAGACACGATTACCAGGCTCGTTCCCTCGCCCGCGCTGAAGTATCCGAGTTCATCGATCGACGGGGCGACGTCGCGGCCGGTGGCGCCGCCGAGCTGGCGGAACATGGGGTCGAAAGCGCGGGCCAACGTCCGATCGCCGGCGATGACGTCGTCAACGGACGTCGCAATATCGGTCAGCTGGTTGAGCTGCGAAACGTCCTCCACGCCGCTTTGTTCCAAAGAATCAAGCACCCGCTGTGCGAGCAGGGCTGCAACGGCGGGCAGACCATCGCTTGCGATGCGAGTGAGAACCGCCCCCGGATCGTCTTGCGTCGTCAACCACGTGCCGCCGTGAAACAGCAGGGTTTCGGCGAGCGTCTCGGCATCCGCCCGAGCGAGTACCCGTTGCGCGAAGGCCGGCTGGCGCT
>QKPP01000320.1:5298-25682 GCA_006508105.1 Myxococcales bacterium FL481
GTTGTAAGCGAAGATCATCGACGGCCTCTCGTCGCGCGTCGTCCGGGCCTGTGACCACCGCCACGATCGCGTCGGGATGGCCGAACTGCTCGAAGAACCGCAGCATCTTGGCTTGGTAGGTCTGGTCCGCCGCGACCATATCGAAACGATCGGTGTTGACTCGGAGCCCGAGAGCCACGACCGCGCTCGACAACACCAACGCCGCCGTGCACAGCAGCACATACGAGCGACGATCGGCACACCAGCCGGCTACGGTGGCGAGCCAGTTACCGAGCGCTCGGCCACTCATCGGCCCGCGCTAGCCGTTGCGAGACAGCGGCTTTTTGGTACCGCGCTCGGCTCGAGCGAGGCGTGGCGACGGGAGCTCGAGAACATCGTCTAACGACGCATCGAGCTCCGCCTCGTCTCGCGTGGTCAGTCGTCGATCGCGGAGATTCAGCGGCTTGGCGGGTGGAGCCAAGCTCTTTGCTTTCGACTTCGGACGCTTGGTCCGAGACGCCCTCTCCGTCGACTTGGGATCGGGCTTCGATCGAGTTTTACTTCGGGGGCCGCGACTCGAGTTCATCGCCTCTCGCAGCGCGCTCGCGGGTTTGAAGTCCAGAGTCAGCTGGGCCTCGATCTGCATCGGCTCGAGCGTGCGCGGGTTGACGCCCCGGCGAGCACTTCTGCGCTTTTTGGTGAACGTGCCGAAGCCGGGAAACGTGAAGCGAGGCGTGGAGGTTCGAGTGACCCGTGAGCGCGCGAAATAGCCAGCCAGCTCCTCAAACGCCAGGTCCAAGATCTCGGCCACTCGCTTTTTTGTCACGTCGGGAGGAAGGCTGCGATTGCGAACGACTTTCTCGATCAGCTCGGACTTTGTCATGGTGCAACGCGCGGCGAAAGGGGGATGATTTTAGGAAACGAAGGCAGCACCGTCAACCGTGGTGGCGGGCATTCAACCCCGGCATTCGGCGACGTCCACCCGGGTTCGGATGCCGATGCGCGACAGCGCCTTTTGTTCGCTTGACCGACTCGATGGGGCTCGGCTCGGCAGTGATGCACCGACGCCTTCATCCGCGACTCGACCCTCGCAGAGGTCGTCAACCGCGGGCTCGTTGTGCCCAGTGGCCCGAGTTGGCCCGAGTTGGGCCAAGTGGGCGGCGCTGCCTGTACCGTGCCCCGTCGATGGCCGCAGATCCTCGCCTGGCTGCGTTCCCGGCGTTGCCTAGTCGACCGCGCCTTTGACCAGATTGACTGCGCGCGTGAGGTCCATCAAGACCATGTCGTTGGTTGAACGGGGCGTTTTGACGGGTGAACGCCGTTGGTCGGTTTCGGTGCGCAGTACGTAGGACGGGTGGTACGTCACCACAAGGGGCACGGGGCCTTCCGCGCTGGGATCGAGATACGTGTGCGTGCGTCTCCGCAGCTCACCTAGTCGTGCGTCTCGGCCACACAAGAGGTTGCCCGCGAAGCGTCCCAACGCCACGATGACTTTGGGCTGAATCACTCGGATCTGAGCCCGTAGAAACGGTGAGCATGTGGCAACCTCTTGCGGTTGAGGATCGCGATTGTGCGGCGGACGACATTTGAGCACGTTGGCGATGTAGACGTCGGATCGGGTCAGTCCGAACGACTCGATCCAAGCGGTGAGTCGCTGGCCGGCAGCTCCGACGAACGGCTCTCCGCGCCGGTCCTCCTCGGCACCAGGGGCTTCGCCGACGAACATCAGGTCGGCCTCGGGATTGCCGACACCGAAGACGATGTGGCGTCGGCCGCTGGCAAGTGGGCACCGGCGACAATCACCCACGTTCTTCGTTCGTAGGTACTCGAGCTTCTGCCCCGCCGTCCACGTGGCGGCTTCGGCTCTCAACGCCTTTTGTCGCGGATCCGAGGCCTTGCCGCCTCCCTCGGTCGAGGACCGGTCATCGCGAGGGCTCGATTCGCCGGTCACCCGGGGTTTTGCCGACGTGGCGGGCCCAGAACCCGTCGCTGCAGCGACCAACGGCTCGTTGGGCCTGGCCTGCGCCGCACTGGGGGTGGCGAGCCGCGAGGCGGCCACGTAGCGCCGGCCGTAGTAGCTCGCGCGATGCTGCAGGTGGTCGGCCAAGGCCCGAGCGACGCCTGCGCGACCGAGTGTTCGACGAGCCTCCGAACGCGCGTGATCGTCGGCCTCAGTCATCGCGGCTCAAACCACTGGGCTTCCAACGTATCCGCGATCCAGTCCGCGAGCTCGCGTTTCGGAATGGGCGGACCCGAATGAGCGACCGCGACGGCATCGTCATCGTTCTCGGCGGACTGAGCCGAGCGAACGAGCAGGGTGCCGGCGTTGGTGGGCACGCCCATGCCGGTGCGACTCGTGCCCACCCGGTTCACAAAAATCGCATCGGCTCCCTTGGCGGCGAGTTTGCGCCGCGCCGCTCGGTCCAACGTCGCCTCCGCCGCCGGGCCTTCTCCTTCGGCGGTCTCTGCGGCGAAGGCCAAGAACCGCGTGGCCGGGCGAAAGCGGCGGGCGAGGCTGGCCACCACGTCGCGTTCTGCCGTCCATGGCAACGTGCCAAGCGACGCGATGAAGTCCTGCTTGCTCAACTTGGTGGTCGAGGCGCTGGAGATCCTGAGATCGGAGACGGCGGCCACCATGCAAACGAGATCTGTCGGGTGGTCCTGCAGTGATCGCTCCAACGCGCCGTGCATCTCGTCGGCCGTCTGCACGTCGACACGCTCAACGCCTTCGGGTGTGCCGAGGGCGACGGGACCACTGACCAACGTGACGTGGGCCCCTCGTTCGGCGAAAGCGGTCGCCAGCGCGAACCCCATCACCCCAGTGGAGGCGTTCGAGACAAACCGCACCGGATCGAGATACGTTCGGGTCGGACCGGCGCTGATGACCAGCCGCTTCGATCGCCACGCCGAAGCTTGTTTGCGCCCGCCGAGCCGCTCGCCCACAGCGGCGACGATGTCGGCGGGGTCGGACATCTTGCCCTCCCCTTCCCAGCCGCATGCCAGCTCGCCCGAGGCCGGGCCGACGAAGTGATGACCCCGTTCGCGCAACGTCGCGACATGCTCGATCACCGCCGGGTGGCGCCACATGTTGGTGTTCATCGCCGGCGCCCACAGCATCGGCGCACGCGTGGCCAGCAGGACAGTACTGACGAGATCCGGCGCGAGGCCCAAACTAGCGTGAGCGAGGAGATTGGCCGTGGCCGGGGCCACGACGACGAGCTGGGCCCAATCGGCCAGTTCGATGTGACCCACTTGTCCCTCGGCCTGCGGGTCGAGTAACTGCCATCGGACCGCGTGGCCACTGACGACGCTCAGCGACAGTTCGCTCACGAACCGAAGCGCCGCTTCGGTCGCCACCACGCGGACCTCGTACCCGGCTTTGACCAGCTGACGGACGAGTTCCGGGGCCTTGTAGGCCGCGATGCCCCCGGCCACACACAACAAGATTCGACCGCCGGGGCGCTGCACCATCATGCGTTCGCCTCGAGGGCGACGCTGCCCGCAACCGCGATGCCAAACCCTTCCAGGCCGACGATCTTGCGGGGGTTATTCGTCATGACCCGGATCGTGCGTACCCCCAAGGCGCGAAGCACTTGCGCGCCCAAGCCGAAGTCGCGGAATCCGGCGTCGCGGGGCCGCGCCGGGAGCTCGCCGTCTGGCTCTGCACCCAAGCTCAAGCGCGAGCCGATGGCGTTGTCGCCCACCACGTAGAGGAACACGCCACTGCCAGCCCGATCGATCTGCCGCAACGCCGCTCGCATCCGAACACCCGATCGGCGACTCGACGTGCCGAACAAATCGCCGATCATGTCGGCTCGCTGAGCTCGCAACAACACGCCGACGTCATCGCGAGTCGACAGCTCGCCCTTGGTGAGCGCGATGAACTGACTGCGGGGCTCAACCGTCGAGCGGAAGGTTCGAATGGTCCAATCGTCCGCGAGCTGCAGGCCGAGCACCGGCGATGGCAGCGGCGCCGCATCCACTTGCTCCACCAATAGCTCGTTGCGCAAGCGATACTCGATCAGGTCGGCGATGGTCAGGACCTCGAGCTCATGCCGCGCGGCGAAGGCTCGCAGGTCTTCCATTCGGGCCATCTGACCGTCGTCACGCATGATCTCACAGATCACCGCGGCGGGATTGCAACCGGCCAATCGCGCGATGTCGACCGACCCTTCGGTGTGCCCGGAACGGACCAATACTCCACCCGGCTGAGCCCGCAGCGGGAAGACGTGTCCTGGGCTGACGATGTCCAGCGCGCCCCGAGTGGGATCCGTCGCGACGCGGATCGTGCGAGCCCGGTCCGCAGCGGAGATGCCGGTGGTCACGCCCTCTCGCGCCTCGATCGACACGGTAAACGCGGTACTCATGTCGTCGGCTCGCTTGGGAACCATCATCGGCAGCTCGAGTTGCTCGATCCGCTGCGGCGTGAGAGCGAGGCAGACTAGCCCACGGGCCTCGCGACACATGAAGTTGACCTTTTCGGGCGTGCAGTGGTCGGCAGCAACCACAAGGTCCCCCTCGTTTTCGCGGTCTTCGTCGTCCACCATGACGATGACGCCGCCGTTGCGCACCGTGGCGATGCAGCGTTCGACATGAGAAAAGCTTGTCTGCGGGCTCGATGACATGATCAGCGCTCCGTTGGTTGGCAGTAGCCGGCGGCAGCCAGTTGCTCGAGACTCACCCCCCCTGCGGCGGAGGATCGAGTCAAAAGTCGGTCGACGTAGCGAGCGAGCAGGTCCACCTCGAGGTTGACTCGGGCGCCCACCGACAGCTGCCCGAGGGTGGTCGCGCTCAGCGTGTGCGGCACGATCCCGACGTCGAAACTGCGGTCGTGGGCAACGTTGACCGTGAGGCTCACCCCGGACACGCAGATCGAGCCCTTGTCGGCCACGAACCGGGCCAGGCGGGGTTCCAGCTCGAACCGGCAGGCTCGCGCTTCGCCGCGTTCCTCGACGCGAACCAACGTGCCGATGCCGTCGACATGCCCGCTGACGAGATGGCCCCCCAGCGGATCGCCTAGCCGCAACGCCGGCTCGACGTTCACCAAGTCGCCAGCTGCCTTGTGCCCAAGCGTGGTCGCGCGCAGCGTCTCGAACGCCGCGTCGGCGGTGAAGCTCGATGCATTGGAGCCCGTGACGGTGAGACAGACCCCGTCGACGGCCACGCTGGCCCCGATCACTCGCGCCACCTCGTCGAGCTCGGCCTCGACCAGAAGGCGTCGCGACTGATGCCCTGGGGACACGCTGCGAATGGTGCCCAATTGCTGCACGAGACCGGTGAACATGCGCGGGCCAGGGTATAGCACCGACTTCCTGCGACGAGCCGCGACACCGGCGCCATAACGCCGATGCGCGCGGCTATTCTGACTCCGGCGGCAACAGCTCGAGTAGTGTGTCGTCGCCAAGTCGCTGACGACGATGGACGATCAGCGCCGGGGCGTTGGCGACCCGAGACCAGCTCAATCCGGGAAGCATCGGGCGCCCGGCCCCGAGCAGCCGCGGCGCTTGATAGAGCAAGAAGCGTTGCCAGGCCGACGCCAACAAGAAGCTGGCCAGTACCTCGCCGCCCCCCTCGACGAGGACTGAGCGGATCTCGCGGCGCCCGAGCTCGTCGAGCAGCGCCTCGATATCCACGCGCCCTCGAGAGTCGGCGTCCACCGCAATCGTCTCAACCCCGAGTTTGGCCAGACGGTTTCGGGCCCGCTCACTGCCTCGCGGGCCGTGGACCACCACCGTGCCGGGTCGGAGGAGCGGTGCGTCCGGTCCGGCGAGCCGCAAACGGGAGTCGAGCACGATTGGCAACGGGTCAGTTCCGCGGACGAGTCGGACGTCCAGTCGCGGGCGGTCCGCCACCATCGTCCCGCGCCCCACCAAGATCGCATGATGACGCGCTCGCTGGCGGTGCCCATGTCGGCGGGCCGGCACCCCCGTGATCCAACGGCTATCGCCGCTCGCACACGCCAGCTGACCGTCGAGCGAAGTCGCCGCTTTGAGCGTGACCCACGGCCGCCCGGTCGCGATGTGGTGCAGGTAGTGAGCGTGGACTTCGGCCGCAAGCTCCGCTTCGAACCCCACTTGTACTTGCACCCCGCCCCTTCGCAACATCGCGATCCCGCGTCCAGAGACGTGTGGCGCCGGGTCACGCAGGGCAGTCACCACGCGGGCGATTCCCGCTTCAAGGATGGCTCGGGTGCACGGGGGCGTGCGACCGACGTGCGAGCACGGTTCGAGCGTGACAAACAAAGTCGCGCCGCGACACTGCCCTGCCGCCCGCTTGAGCGCCCGGACCTCCGCGTGGGCGGTTCCCGTGGGCCCCGAGCGGGCTGCACCCAGTATGTCGCCGTGCGGCGACACGACCACCGCCCCGACGCAGGGATTCGGGTACGTGGCGCCCGTCCCCGCCCGAGCGAGCCGCAACGCCCGGCGCATCACGGCGGCCGCTGCCGCCGGCGCGAGGCCACCGATCTTCCCCCCTGCCCGCGAAGCGGGGCGGCGCGACGTCGTCACCCTTGCCTCGTGCGGGAGCCCCGGCGGCTGGATCGAGCGCGCGGTCCGGGGGAATTCGTCGAGACGGCCGCCGCCGCCTGGGCGGCTTCATGCTTGGGAGAGGGCGGTTGATCGAACAAGGTGCGCTGGCCCTCTACGTTCACGCGTTCGGCCTTCTCCATGTCCTCGAGCAGCTGGCCGAACTCTGCGACGGTATCGAAGCTGCGATAGACCGAGACGAACCGAACGTACGCCACATCGTCGAGAGCGTGGAGGTGATGCATGATGCGTTCGCCGATATCGGCCGCGGTGATCTCTCGGTCGCCGCGGGTACCCGCCCACTGCTCGAGTGCGCGTACGATGTCGTCGAGCTGCACCGGCTGGACCGGCCGCTTGCGGCACGCGAGTTCGAGGCCGCGGCGCAGTTTGTCGCGGTCGAACGGCTGACGGGTGCCATCTCGTTTGAGCACGATCGGCAACGACTCATCGATGCGCTCGCGCGTCGTGAAGCGATGTCCGCAAGTCGAGCAGGAGCGACGACGGCGGATCTCTCCGTCTGGCCCGTCGCGGGAATCGAGCACCTTGGTCTGACCCGACTGGCAAACCGGGCACCGCATGCGGACCCCCGACTACTCCTTGGCCCCCGACTTCGCTGAATCCGCCTGCGCCTGGATCTTCTCAATACGCCGGCGATGACGTGCGTCGCCGGAAAACGGGGTGGCAAGGAACGTCCGCACGATATCGGCGGCGAGCCCCGGCCCGACCACCCGGGCCCCCAGGCACAAGACGTTGGCATCGTTGTGCTCACGCAGCATGCGGGCGGAGAACGTGTCGGCAACCACCCCGGCCCGCACGCCCGCGAACCGGTTGGCGGTCATGGCCACCCCTTGCCCCGTACCGCAGATCAGCAGGCCAAAGGATTGGGGGTCGTCCACCACCCGAGCGGCCACCGAGGCCGCGACATCCGGATAGTCCACCGAGTCAGTCGCGGTCTCTGGTCCTGCGCAGGAAGGAATCGATCCGCCGAGTGCCTCGACAACTTGTTGCACCACGTCACGCAGAGGCACGCCACCGTGATCGTTGCCGAGATGCACGCGGACGGGGCGGCTCATTCGTCAACCCGACGAAAGATAAGGGTCGCGTTGGTCCCGCCGAACCCGAAGCTATTGGACATCGCGTACTCGACGGGGTGTCGGCGCGCTTCCAGCGGAACATAGTCGAGGTCACATTTTGGATCGGGATCGTGCAGGTTGATCGTGGGCGGCAGCACGCCGTCTCGCAGCGCTAGGCAGCAGATCGCCCCTTCCAACCCTCCGGCCGCCCCGAGGAGGTGCCCATGCATCGACTTGGTGGAGGAAACCGCGAGTCCCTTGTGCGCGTGAGGGCCGAACACCTCCCGAATCGCGTGGGTCTCGATGGCGTCGGCCGCGGTGGATGTCCCGTGGGCGTTGATGTACCCGATGTCCTCGGGCGCGAGCCCAGCGTCCTCGAGAGCCAGTCGCATGCAACGCTGCGCCCCCTCGCCGTCGGGTGAGGGGGCCGTGATGTGGAACGCGTCCGAGTTCGCCGCGTAGCCCACCAGTTCGCCGTAGATACTGGCGCCGCGCGCCTTGGCTCGGTCGTAGGCCTCGAGCACCATCAATCCGCACCCTTCACTGAGGACGAAACCGTCGCGGTCTCGACTGAACGGGCGCGATGCACCCGTTGGGTCCTCGTTGCGCGTGCTCAGAGCTCGTGCGGCGTTGAAGCCGCCGATGCCAAGCGGGGTCACGGTCGACTCGGTGCCGCCCGCGATCATCACGTCGGCCGTCCCGCGATGAATCGCGTACATGGCCTCACCGATGGAATGAGCCCCGGTGGAACAGGCGGACAGGTGGCTGAAGTTCGGCCCGCGACAGTTGTGAAAGATCGAGATTTGGCCGGCGGCCAAGTTCACGATGATCGCCGGCACGAAATACGGGCTCACGCCGCGCCGCGGCCCTTTGGCGAGCAACGTGTCGTAGGTCCGTTCGATCGTCGAGATTCCACCCAGCCCCGCGCCCACGTAGACCCCGATTCGCTCCGGTTCGGGCGGATCTTGGTCAAGGCCCGCCTCCCTCATCGCTTGGTACGAGGCCGCGACCGCGTACTGGATGAAAAGGTCCATCTGTCGGACGTACTTCTTCGAGAAGTACTCCGTAGGATCGAAACCCCGCACTTCTCCAGCGATGTTTGTCGGGAACTGCGACGCGTCGAAACGAGTGATCGCGCCAATGCCCGACTCGCCGGCCAGAATGCGACGCCAATTCGCCTCCGTCCCGTTACCCATGGGCGTCAGGAGACCAAGACCGGTGACGACTACTCGGCGACGCATCGCGACTCGTGTCCTCTATCTATCAAGCCATCAAACGCGACCGGTTATCCGTCGATGCGAGCCTTGATGTACGAGACCGCGTCGCCGACGGTCTTGATGCCGTCGACCTCGTCGTCAGGGATTTTGACATCGAACTTTTCCTCGAGAGCCAAAACCAGCTCGACGATGGCCAACGAGTCTGCACCGAGATCTTCGGTAAAGCTCTTGGAGGCTTGAACGTCATCCGGCTTCACGTCGAGTTGTTCGCAAATGAGCTCGGTGATCTGGGATTCGATTTCTCCGGACATGCTTTTCTCTCCTGAGGTCTTAGCGAAGAGGGCGGTAGAAAGCTAGATGAGTAGCCCGCCGTTGACGCGGAGGGCGTGCCCCGTAATGTAGCCCCCGGCGTCCGCGGCGAGAAACGCCGCGGCCTCGGCTACATCGTCGGGACCGCCGATCCGAGCCAACGGTATCTGTTGCAGCAACCGGTCGCGGGCATCGCCGTGGAGGCCGGCATCCGTCATGTCGGTTTCGATGAAACCCGGCGTAATCGCGTTGACCGTCACCCCGCGCGGCGCGAACTCCCGGGCGAGCGAGCGAGTCAGGCCGAGCAGACCTGCCTTCGAGCTCGCGTACATCGCCTGCCCTGCGTTCCCCATCTCACCGATCACACTCGAGACGTTGATCACGCGACCGTGACGGCGTGCCTTGAGCAGTTGGCGGGACGCCGCCTTGGTGCAAAGAAACGCGCCTTTGAGATTGACGTCGATGGTGCGTTGCCAATCCTCTTCTCGAGCCCGCGCGCACAGCGAGTCGATCGAGATGCCGGCATTGTTGACCAACAAGGCCAGGCTGCCGAGCTGTTCGACCACCCGTTTGACCGCCGCTTCGACGCTGTCCGCATCGGACACGTCGCAACGGACTGCGATGGCTCGGCGCCCAAGGCCCGCAATCGCGTCACAAACCTCGCGCGCCGCGGACTCGTTCGCGGTGTAGTTCACGGCCACGTCGGCCCCGCGTTCGGCTAGCAACAAAGCGATGGCTCGCCCGATCCCGCGCGAACCGCCGGTCACGAGGGCAACGCGCCCCTCAAGCGACAGCGATTCAGGGATCTTGAAGCTTTGCGCCGTTTCCGCCATCAGGACTCGACCTTTAGCACATCGATGTCACCAGGGAAACCGACACAGGAGACGTCTATCTCCGACGTAATGCGCTTGACGAGTCCGGCGAGAACACGCCCGTGGCCGACCTCGCACGCGCGATTGTAGCCCATCGCTAGCGCTTGGCGCACGGACTCCTCCCAGCGTACCTTGCTGGTGACCTGTTGGGTGAGCAAGGACTTCACGCGTGCAGGGTCGCGGTTCGGCGCGGCGTCAACGTTGCTGATGACGGCGGCTCGCATGGTCCCGATCTCGATCGGGTCCAGCGCTTGCGCGAGGCGATCAGCGGCGGGCTGCATGAGCGCACAGTGGAACGGAGCCGAGACTCGCAACGGAATGGCTCGCGCGCCGCGTCGCTTGGCCAAGGCCGTCGCGCGCTCGACCGCGGCAGTGTGGCCCGCGATGACGATCTGGCCCCCGCCATTCTCGTTCGCCGGCGAGACGACTTCCCCCTGCGCGGCTTCGTCGCAGACCGCCTGGAGCGTGGCTTGATCGAGGCCGACCACGGCCGCCATCCCACCCACGCCGGCGGGGACGGCTTGCTGCATGGCTTCACCCCGTAGCCGGACCAGGCGCAGCGCGTCGCTGAATGGGAGGGCGCCGACGGCAACGAGGGCCGAGAACTCGCCGAGTGAATGGCCGAGGGCGAGGCCGGGCACCAATCCGAGTTCCGCTTCCAGCACCCGGTTCACCGCAACACTGCAGGCCAAAATGGCGGGCTGGGTGTTGGCGGTCAACGCCAACGCGTCATCCGGACCTTCGAAACACAGCCGCGACAAGGCAAATCCGAGCGTGTCGTCGGCTTCGGCGAACGTTTCTCGGGCGATCGGATACGCGGCGGCCAGCTCGGCTCCCATGCCGACTTTTTGGCTGCCCTGTCCTGGGAACAAAAACGCGAAAGTGGCGTTCATAGCGAGTATGCGAGAGATGGTTCGCCGTCGGCCCGGCGACTAGCCGAGTTCTTTTGCGGCAGCGAACAGCCGCTGGTTGCGGGCGATGGCCTCGGTAAGACCAGGCGTGAGTCCTTGGTCCACAAAGCTCGCGGCGACTCGAATGCCGTTCGCCAACGCCATCGACGAGGATCCGCCGTGGCAGATGATCGCGACGCCGTCGATGCCGAGCAGCGGCGCTCCGCCGTACGAGTCCGAGTCGAGCAGTTCTTTGACCATTGCGAAGGCGGGCTTCATCATGAGGGCTCCCACCTGCGTGAGGTGGCGTTCCTTGATGGCGCGCCGCAAAAACGTAGTAAACGCCGTCGTCGTGCCCTCGACGATCTTGAGGGCCACGTTCCCACTGTAGCCATCGGTGACGATGACATCCGCCGCGCCGTCAAACACGTTGTTACCCTCGATGTAGCCCGCGTACTCGAAGTCCACGGACGGGTGGGCGGACAGGATGCGATGAGCGGCACGCGTGAGCTCGGTCCCCTTGCCCGGCTCCGTCCCGTTGGAAAGCAGTGCGACGATCGGACGCGACTTGCTGCCATTGACGCGAGCGTAAACCGACCCCATCACCGCGAACTGCACCAAGTTCAAGGCACGACAATCCACGTTGGCCCCCATGTCGAGCAGCCACGTGTACTTTTGTTTCAACGTCGGGAACGGCACCGTGATCGCGGGCCGATCCACCCCTTCTACGCGTCCGTACTTGAACAATCCGCAAGCCAGCATGGCCCCCGAGTTGCCGGCCGAAACGACGGCATCTGCGCGGCCCGACTTGACCAGATCGAAACACACGGGCATCGAGGCCGTCGGCTTCCCACGCACCGCTTTCGAGGGCGAATCCGACATGGAGATCCGATCGGGCGCGTGGTGGACCTCGATCGGCAAATTGTCTTGGCCGGCCAGCGTGGCGAGGCGCGGCTCAAGCTCGGCCGCGTCGCCGACGAGAAGCACGCGCAGCCCGGTTCGGGCCGCGGCCACGGCGGCTTCGAGCTCGGTAGCCGGGCAGTTGTCGCCACCGAAGGCGTCGAGGGCAATGCGAGGAGACGAGAGCACGTCACCGATCTCGCGTTGTTCGCGAGCGAATCTACTCCGACGCGATCTCGACGATCTGCCGTTGGCGGTAGTGCCCGCACGCTGGACAGACGCGGTGGCTGAGCGTCAACTCGCCGCAGTTCGAGCAAGCGGACAGGTCGGGCGCCGACCGTTTGTCGTGGTTGGCGCGACGCATGTTGCGGCGCGACGGGGATTTTCTCTTCTTGGGTACGGCCATGACGGAATTGCGGCGCGAGTGTGGACGCCTTTGACGAGTGAGGAAAGAGTTTTTTGGCGAGATCGCGGGGCCGGGGCGGGGCGGTCAATTGTTGCCGCGTAGCTTCTCGAGAGCCGCTTTCCAGGCCGGAGGTGGCTCTTCCGACTCCGCGGACGCGCTTCCTAGCGCAGCGTGGCACTTCGGGCAATGGTCCTGCACCGGGCCCTCATTGAGGTTCGCGCCGCACGCCGGGCACAGCCCCCGGCACGCCTCGCCGTAGCCGCACAAAGCGCGCATCGGATAGGCGAGATGGATCTGCTCGCGAATGAGCGGCGAAAGGTCAACACTGGTGCCCTCGTAGGGGAATTGGTCGAGGTCATCTGCGTCCAGTTCGACGCCGTCGTCGCTGTCGCCGGCGCGTCGAGCGAGCTGCGCGTCGAACTCGCCGCGCGGTACGAACGTGACACAAAGATCCGCCCCGGCGTCCACCATCGCGTCCGCGAGGCACCGGGCGCACGGCACGGCGAACGTCGCGTGGAGCCGTCCGCGCACGAGCACCGTCCCGTCGGCTTGAAGCCAGATGTGGGCATCCAGGCGACCGGCCTGGTCGGCTCGCGCGTCTGTCTTGGCGAGTGCCTCCGAGACAAAACTGGAGGAAAGCTCGACATCAAGCGACAGACCGCCCGAGCCGTCCTCCCGAAGCCGGTCGAGCGCGATCACCATGGCATCGCGCGTGGCCTCTCGAGCGTCGTCCGGGGACTGGTGATTCACCGACATCTGGCTCGAGCCTATCAAACTCCGCGCCCCGGTCGGACTGTGCAGCGGTGCACATCGACCTGCCCCCTTGTTGCACTGCGAGGTCGGATTCGCTATCTCCTCGACCCCGTGCGAAATCCCGAGCCTCTCCGCCAGGCCGAGCCAGCGAGATGCTCGTTCATCGGCACGAACATCTCAAAGCACACCTCGCCCGCATGGTGGCGTTGGTCGTGGCGAATGGGCGTCTGGCTGGCGGTGTTCGGCGGGGTGACAGCCCCGACGCACGCGGCTTCATTTCGCATCGACTCGATCGGTTCCGCTAGCGCCGTCACCCCGCCTCCGCTGGCGTTCGTTGCCGGCGCGCGGGCCCCAGCCGGTTCGCTCACCCCGCCCCCTCCCGACCCAGTCCCACCGGATCCCTCGCCGACGGCCGCGCCGGTTCCAGCCACCGACACAGCCGCACCGGTTCCCGCCACCGACACGGTCGCACCGGTTCCAGCCACCGACACGGCCGCACCGGCTCCTGCCCCCACGCCGGCGCGGGACGCAGCGACACCAGCCCGACCCGCCAGCGACGCGCCAGCCCCAGTACGTGACAACGCGGCCCCTGCCCCGTCGTTGACGATCCCGGACGAGCCCGTCGCCCCGGAATCCGAACGCCCCCGGGCGACGGCACCGGGGGAACCTTCCGCGACGGGCGAGCTCACCTCGTCCGCGCCAGAGCTACAAGCCCCTCGATTGCTCGCCAAGAGCGGAGTACCGCCGTTGTACCTGCGTCGCGAGTACACCACGCACACCACGACCGCGACTGCTTTCCCGCCCCTGTTTATTCACCGCTCGCCGAAGCCCGGCCACCCCGATCGATTCTTTCACGCCGACTTGTCGCTCACCGTCGGTTGGTACAGCCGATTCCTGGAGAAGCGGCGGATCATCAGTCCCCTCGCGCTGTTCTTCTACGGTCGGAGCGAACACAAGACCGCCTGGGGCGCTCCGTTACTGCTGATGGGCTACAAGCGCGTCGGCGAGAAATACAACTTCGGCCAGTTTCCGCTGTTTTGGGCCTGGGGAAACCGCCACGTGCGCAACTTCTTGGCGGTCCCGTTTCACTTTCAGCAAAAAACGCCGAACTCGTATAGCGCTGTCAGTGCGCTGCTGCTCTGGTACGGGCATCAAGGCATCGACGATCACGATCCCACCAACGACCGTCGGCACTTCGTGGCCTTTCCTGCCTACTTTCGTGTGGAACGGGCAAAGCGCCGCTTCGAGTTCAGTCCCGTCTACTTCGCCGGGCACAACCAGGAAAAAGGGGTTCAGCATCGCACGCTGTTGCCGTTCTTCCACTGGCAACAGCGTGAGTTCGGCAACCGCGAAGAACTGTGGACCCTTCCTTGGGTGCATCGCACCGATCGCGCTCGCGAGCGATCCACCTGGGCGATCCCGCCGCTGTTGGCGTTCTCCTCGCGCACCCGTGAACGCGAACTGCTGACCGTTACGCCGCTGTATTGGCGCATGCGAGACCACATCCAGGGAAGCCAGACGGTGGTGGCGGGTTTGTACGGCTCGCGCCGCGACCCGCTGCAGCACAACCGCTGGCTCGCGCCGCTTTGGTGGAGTTCGCATGACAAGCCAACCGATGTGCGGACGAACGTGGTGCTGCCCTTGTTTCGCTCACGCACCAGCCCCGATCGCTCCCGTGTCGACACCCCGCTGGCCTCGTGGGAACGCGGCAGCAAAGGATCGTTCGCGTTCGGCGTGCACCCGCTGTTGACATACGTCCGCCGCGATCCCAAGCGCGTGAGTCATGACGTCGTATTGGGCGGCCTCGCGTACTGGCGTCGCCATGATCTGACCGCCGTGGGTGGGCCTCAGAGCACGTGGGGCGTCGGTCCGCTGGTGTACGGCCGGACCCAAGGGGATCGCCGATCCGTGAACGTGTGGCCCGCGCTGAGCTTCTTCGGGCGCGATGGCAGCAAGCGCTACCAGGTCGTGACCCCACTGCTGTGGCACGTCACCGATCCCCAGCGATCGCGGCGCACGATCGTAGCGGGGCCCTTGTACTGGCACCGCGACGCCGCGGGGAGCAATGCCGGGCTGGCGCCGTTGGTCTTCGCGGGATCCGGGCCGCAACGCCGCTACGCGGTCATTCCGGCCCTGGGCTTTGGGCACGTTGCACGCCAACAACAACAAGACGCACTCACCGTATCCCCGCTGTTCGTCCGCTACGCCGCGCCGGGACGACGCACCTTGGGGCTCGGGTTGCTTGCATGGGACGTCAAACGCCCTCAGCAGCGGCACAGCGTACTGTTCCCGTTGTACTACCGTCGCCAGGTCAACGACACTCGCCTCACGGTGACGCCGTTGGGAGGCGGCTTCCGACGCGGGGATCGATCCTTTTGGCTCGCCGGACCGGCGTTCGGAGGGGGAGACGACACGAGCCGCCACGCCGGTCTGTTCCCGCTATTTTTGCACCAGCGGCGCCACGCAGGTGAAGCAAAGGGGTCGACCACGCTGTTGTTTCCCCTGTTCGCGCGAGATCGCCGGCCCGCGCGCGACCTCGACGTGTGGACACCCCTGATCTGGCGTTCGCGGGTGCGAGGCGAGCTTCCGCGCCGGGGCTTCGCCGCGGTGCCGTTCTACTTTCGTCAGCGCCAGCCCGGTGGTGTCGATGTCGACGGCGGACTGGGCTGGTTTTACTCGCGCAACCGAACGCGAAGGACCCACACCACCATCGTGGGACCCGCGTTCCACCGCCTCTCGCGAACCTCACTGCATACCGGAGTGTTTCCGATCGCGTGGTGGATGGACTCCGAGCAACAGCGGCGGTTGCTCTCTCTGCCGTTGATCTATCACGACGTGGACAAGTCCACCGGCGAGCGGACGACGTTCGCAGTCCCACTGTGGTTCGATCGACAGCGCCCCAGCGGTGCGCGTACGTGGATGGCCTTTCCGTTTGTCGTGGGCCGTCGCACGAACCGACACGACTTTCTTCGCTTCAGTCTGGCCCCGCCCGGCTTCATCGACAGCTTCCGCTTGCGAAAAAACCGACGGTTCACCGGGCTGTTCCCGGTGCTGTATCGCTACCAAAAATGCGGGTTCGTGCAGGGCGACGACGATGCCTGTCGTTACACGCTGTGGGGCAGCTTCCCCTTGTTCGCCTACGGCCGCGACGGGCAGGGCCGGCGGACGCACAGTGCGTTGGCACTGTACTACTTCGACCGCGACCCTAAGGGGATGCGGCTGTACACGCTACTTGGGGGAGCGCAGGTCCGTCCCGGCGAGCGCCTCCGTTGGTACGCCGGGCCGCTTTATCGCGACACGACCCGCACCCACCGCACAACCGCCTTCTTCCCGCTGTTTCTTCACCGCCGGCACCGGTCGATCGATGAATCGACCACCATCGTGTTGCCGCCGCTATACATCCAGCAGCACCAGCGGGATCGCCGATGGTGGCAAGCCGGCCTCGTCTTCTGGCAGTTCCGCAAGCAGCACCAAGTGACCACGGTCGTGGCGCCCCCGGTGTTCGGGCATATCCACGCCTACGCCGAGCGCCGCCTGACCTGGGCGTTGCCTCTCTTTTATCGGGACAACCGCATGGGCGACGGAAAAGCGACGACGGTCGTTTTTCCGGCGCTGTACATGCAACACCGCACTCCAGAGCGCACCACCGCCGTGCAGTTTCCGACCGTGTGGCACTTTCGTCGACCCGGAACTCGCACCACCATCGGCGGGTTCGTATGGTACGACCTGGAACGCCATGGCAATCGGACGCAGGTCGTGCCGGCGGTGCTGGTGCGCCGCTCCACGCCAGAGCAGACGACCACGGTCATCGGTCCCGGCCTGGCGTGGTGGCAGCGGGAAACGTTGACCGACGCCGAAGCGGAGGCTGGGGTCGAGCCCGAGCGCAGCTGGCGAGCGTTGCTCGGCCTGTTCGGCGGAGGACGAGACGAGACCGGCCGGTACGCGTCGATTCTCGGCGCACGGATTTCGATCGGCGAGCAACGCGAAGCCGCGCCGGCGGGCGACCGGCCAGCCGCGGATCCGACTGGTGCGAGCGCTCCCGAGGCTCCTGTGCCGGCCCCGGAGCCGCCTGCAAGCGTCGCCCCCGCCGCGCCCACCGCCCCGGCGGTGCCCACGCCCGAGTCGACCTCGCCGAGCGCCCCAGCGCCAACGCCGACGCCCCCGGCCCCGTCACCGACGCCCGCCGCGTTGCCGACCGCACCCCCAGCTCCAGCGCCGACACACTAGCGAACCAGCCGGCCGCACTTGCGTTGCGCCGGCTGGTCCGGTCGACGGATCCAGGCGGCTGCACGCGCCTAGCCCGCCACGGACGGTGCCTGTGAGGCACTCGCACCATCCGTTCGCGTGCGCACCTCGCACTCGCCGCTCGCTCGCCGCCAGCGCGCTTCAGCCGGACGTCGGGACGGAGCTGCGATCACGCGGCGCACCCGATCGATAGATCTCGACGCCGTCGATGGTCTCGGGCTCGTCGGGCTTGTCCTCGGCGCTGCGGGGGACCAACGCGATGTCGTCGGCGATGCCCACGCTCGGCGGATCACACTCGCCGAAGACCGTGTGACGCCCGTCGAGGTGCGGCGTGGGGGCCAACGTGATGAAAAACTGGGCGCTTCCCGTCCCGGGTCCCCGATTGGCCATGCTCAGCACCCCGGCTCGATCGTGGTTGAGGTCGGGCGCGAACTCGTCGGTGAGCACGTAACCGGGGTTGCCGAGCCCGGTCCCGGTCGGGTCGCCGCCTTGGATCATAAAGCCCGGGATCACCCGATGAAACACGCTCCCGTCGTACCAACGCTTCGGCGCCCAGGTGTCGGTGTCGCGGTTCAGAACGGGGCGAATGCCCCGGGCCAGCGCCACGAAATTCGCCACGGTCAGCGGGGTTCGATCCTCGAGTAGGCGACAGTCGATGGGGCCGCGGACAGTATGAAAGCGTGCCCACAAGGCCCCCTCCCCCGAGATGCCCGCAAGCGCCTCGTCGAACGGGATCCCCTCCGGTCGCGGATCCCCCTGCGCGGCGTTGTACGCGATGATTTCCGACGCGCTGAGCCCCACGGGCGGGGGTTTGCCCTTCTCAAAGCGCGGGGCCGAAGACTCGCCAGCCTCACCCGTTTCCGGGGTCGGCGACGTCGGATCGGTGGACGCCACCTCCGCCGTGGGCGAAGCGGTCGATTGGGCTGGCACGGTCCCCTCGGGCGGCTCGGCGGCGAGTTCCTCAGGAAGTGGCGGTGGTGGCACGAACACACACGACGCAAGCGACATCACCAGCCCGGGCAGCAAGCCCCCCGACCGCAGGAAAGGCCCTGGCCCGCGCCGCCGAGCCCGGCAGGCTGCGGATGGACCGGCACGTTCGATATGGAGGCAAACCCGACTCATGCGGCGGCTAGACTACTTGCCCGGCACGCCTTGACAAGACCCTGGTTCCAAGCCAAAAAAGCGCCTCCAAATCCCAGGACAAGACACACGCGTGGCAAACCACAAGCAAGCAGAGAAGCGGAATCGGCAGCGTATTCGACGACGGGCTCGCAACCTCACGTACCTCAGTTCGATGCGGACCTACATCAAACGCGTTCGCAAGGCGCTGGAGACCAAGGACCTGGCGACCGCTCAAGCTCAGCTGCCGGTTGCGGTGCGGGCGATCGATCGCGCCGTCTCCAAGGGCGTGGTGCACCGCAACACCGCATCTCGCTACATCTCGCGCTTGTCTTTGGCCGTCGCACGCGGCGTGGAATAGCGGCTCGTCCGGCTGTGCTTACGCTGGCGCTGAAGCCGGCGCCCGATGTGTCCAGCAAGGCCGGATCTCCGGCCTTTTGTCGTTTGGGTCGCGTCAACGCGGGGTTGTGCCCGGTAGCGCGCCGCAGACGTCCAGCACCCATCGTTGCATCAGCAGGTACGGCAGACGCGAGCCAAGGGTCGACCCGCCCTTGAAATCGTCGTCGAGCCGGGTGAGCCCGGCATAGGCTCGCCGCAACCGCGGTTCGTCCGAGCCCCGAGCCTGCGCGACGTACTTTTTCGCAATAAAGGGCGGCAGGCCCAACGCTGGCACAGCGTCTCGCCCGCTCGCCTTCGCCGTGAACAGCAGGCGAAAGTGCCGAACGAGCAGCCCGAACGTTCGTTGGGCGGTTCCGACGTCGCCTTCGCCGCGCGCGAACAACTGTGCGAGCAGCGCGAGCGCCTGGCGGGCGTCGCCGCGGCCGATGGCGTCGGATAGCGCGAACACGTCGGTCTCGGTTTCGTCGTGCACCACGGCCGCGACATCCACGACCTCGATCCGGTTGGTCCCGGCGTGCGCGAGGGCGTTCTCGAAGGCGACGAGCGCCTCGCCAAGCGACGCGCCGGCGTTGTGGACGAGGGCCTGCGCCGCGCCGTGGCCGAGCTCAACCCCTCGATCGCGCGCGAGCACTTGAATCGCTGTCTCGGCGTCTCGGGCGTCCGGCAGCTCGAAGCGTCGGGCTTGCCCCAGCTCGTGAGCCTGTACCGCCTTGACGAGTTTCGCGTTGGCCCGCAAACCAGTGGAGGTGAGCAACAGCAGTGTGGATGGATTGGGTGTTGCCACGTAGGCGAGCAGCGTTTGCTGGGGATCCCCCGAGGGTGTCGGGTCGTCCTCAGCCTGGCCGCGGGCTTGCTTGCCGAGATCCTCCGGATCGCTCACCTCCACGAGTCTTTGGGGGGCTCCCATCGCGACTTGGGCACAAGCCCGCACGACGGGTCCAAACGAGCGCAGATACGGAGCCTCAAAGCGTTCGTGGTTGAACGCCGCGAGCGCGGCCCGGTCGCCTCCGACGAGTTGCTCTCGCACCTCCTGGGCAGCCTGCAAAATCGCGCCGCGATCCGCTCCCCACAACAGCAAGACCGCGGTCGTCATGGAGCTCGGTCCAGCGTCACCAAGACCTCCACTTGCGAGGTCATCGGCATGAAGTCGAACACCTCGACGCAGCTGCGTTCAAAGCCTTGCGCGCGCGCCTCCGCCACGTCACGGGCCAACGTGGCCACGTCACACGAGACGTACACGATGCGAGAGGTCGTGATGGCGCACAGATGCGCCATTGCCCCCGTGCCCAACCCCGCCCGGGGAGGATCAAGGACGGCGAGGTCGAATCGACGCTTGTCCTTCGCCAGCCGCTCGAGTGCCGTGGCCGCCTTGGTGCGCAGCAAGTCGACCCGCCCTTCCCAGGGCGCCGTGGTCCGACGAAGCTCGCGCATCGCGTCACGATCGAGCTCGACAGCCGTCAGGTGTTCTCGGGACGGCAACAGCTCGCGGGTGAAGTTGCCCGCGCCCGCGAACAACTCGATCGCCGACGCGTAGCCGTGCCCCAGCTCGCCCACCCGCCGAATGAGCGCTTCGTTTTGGCATTCGTGTGCCTGCGCGAAGCCGAACGGAGAGACCCGCAGCGGGGGTTGGCGTGGGCCATCGGCCA
Organism: Myxococcales bacterium FL481; assembly: GCA_006508105.1. Taxonomy (GTDB): domain Bacteria; phylum Myxococcota_A; class Polyangia; order Nannocystales; family Nannocystaceae; genus FL481. The sequence continues at coordinate 25,631 of QKPP01000320.1, forward strand.
GCCAACCGCGGCCTACTCCACCACGAGTCCGACCGCCGCGCCAGGTGATGCC
>QKPP01000316.1:0-28187 GCA_006508105.1 Myxococcales bacterium FL481
CGAGGAATACGCAGGCGTGACGGTTGCTGCAACCGGGCTGCAACAACCGTCACGGGCCGTGACTTCGGGACATCGCCGGAGCTGGCGCTTGAAGTCGCATCGAATAGTCACGTCCATGCTGGGTGCCGATCGATTGGCTATGTGGGCGCAGTCCGACCTGGCTATGCAGGCCTCGTGCGGCGTGGTGAGGGGCTGGGGCGGCTGTGGCTGCGCCGCACTCGGGTCGCGTCGCCGCTTGGCCTCCGGTGGATCACGGAGGATCGGCGTAGCGCCGCGGATCGAGCCGAGCCCTTCGCGGCGCCCATCATTGGATCGGCTGTGCCGGCCGGGTTTGCTCACTCGTCACCCGAGCCTCGCTCCGGCTTGCCGAACGCCTCGATCGTCGTGCGGTTTGCTCGACAATCGTCCGGCTCACCCGCCGGATGGCAGCACCGCATCGACGATCTGGTTGAGCGACCCGGCGCTCACCATCGACTTGGCGCGGGTGATATCCGGCGCGAAGTAGCGGTCTTCTCCATAAACCGGCACTTGTTGCCTCAGGCGCGCCACCACGTGCTCCACCAGCTCGGAACTTCGCAGTGGGCGATGAAACTCGATCCCCTGCGCGGCCGCCAGCAGCTCGATTCCGACGATGCCCGTCAGATTGTCCGCGAGCTCGCCGAGTCGACGCGCCGCGAACGTGGACATACTCACGTGGTCTTCCTGATTGGCCGACGTCGGCAAGCTATCGACACTGGCCGGGTGGGCCAACGACTTGTTCTCGGAGGCGAGCGCAGCGGCGCTGACTTGGGCGATCATAAACCCCGAGTGCAGTCCACTGTTGTCGACGAGGAATGCCGGAAGGCCGCTCAGATTGGGGTCGACGAGCAGGGCGATCCGTCGTTCGGCGAGGGCGCCGACCTCGGCTCCGGCGATCGCTAGGGTGTCCGCCGCCATGGCCACCGGCTCACCATGAAAGTTTCCGCCGGAGATTGCCGTCGCATCCTCGGCGAACACGATCGGGTTGTCGGTCACGGCATTGGCCTCGATGCGCAACGTTTCGGCGGCCGCGCGGATGAGATCGAGTGCCGCACCCATCACCTGCGGCTGGCAGCGCAGACAGTAGGGGTCTTGGACGCGGCCGCAATCGCGATGAGAGCGGCGGATCTCGCTTCCGCTCAGCAACCGCAGGTAGGTGGCGGCCGTCTGGATCTGACCGGGATGGCCGCGCAGGGCGTGGAGTCGCGGGTCGAACGGGGCGTCGCTGCCCTGGGCGGCCTCCACAGACATCGCGCCGGTGACCAGCGCGCTGGCAAACGCATCCTCAATCGCAAACAGACCGGCCAAGGCCAACGCGGTGGACACTTGGGTGCCGTTGAGGAGCGCGAGCCCTTCTTTGGGAGCCAGCTGCAGCGGCGCGAGTCCGATCTGCCGCAGCGCCGCGGCGGCCGGGAGCGTCCGACCGTCGAGGCGGACCGTTCCGACGCCCAGCATGGCGGCAGCGAGATGGGCGAGGGGAGCGAGGTCACCCGATGCTCCGACGGACCCCTTGCTCGGGATCTGCGGATAGACTTCGCGGTTGATGAGCTCCGCGAGCATGCGCACCACGTCGGTCCGCACGCCGGAGTGCCCCCGCGCCAGGCTGGCCGCTTTGAGCACCATCATCAAGCGGACGACGGCGTCATCGAGCCGCGGACCGGTGCCGGCGCAGTGCGAGAACACCAGATTGCGCTGCAGGGCCGTCAGGTCCTCGCGGGGGATGCGTGTCCGCGCGAGTAGCCCGAAGCCCGTATTGATGCCGTACACCGTCTCGCCGGCGTCGACGATGTCGCAAACGGTTTGATGGTTCGCCGCAATACGGCCAGACGTTTCGGCGTCGATCCCAGTCGTCACCGCTCCGCGCCAGGCCCGACGTAGGTCGGCCAGCGTGAGACGACCCGTCCCCAGTGGCAACAAGGGCGTGTCGCTCGTCATTGCGGCGGACCGTCGATCATCGGGAGATCGAGCTGATGTTCTTGCGCGCAGGTGATCGCGTCTTCGTACCCGGCATCGGCGTGGCGCATCACACCCGAGGCTGGATCGTTCCACAGCACGCGTGCCAGCCGGCGCGCGGCCTCCGGGGAGCCGTCGCAGACGATCACCATCCCCGCGTGCTGGCTGTATCCCATGCCCACCCCGCCTCCGTGGTGCAACGAGACCCAGGTCGCGCCACTGGCCGTGTTGAGGAGCGCATTGAGCAAGGGCCAGTCCGAGATGGCATCCGAACCATCCTTCATCGCCTCGGTCTCTCGGTTGGGGCTGGCGACCGATCCTGTGTCCAAGTGATCGCGACCGATCACGACCGGCGCCTCGAGTTCTCCGGTCGCGACCATCTCGTTGAACGCGAGACCCACGCGATGGCGGTCCCCCAAACCCAGCCAGCAGATCCGGCTGGGCAGTCCCTGAAACTGGATTTGCGTCTGCGCCAAGTCAAGCCAGTGGTGCAGGTGGGGGTCGTGGGGAATGAGCTCTTTGACCTTCGCGTCCGTACGGTAGATATCTTGAGGGTTTCCCGACAGTGCCACCCAACGAAATGGGCCCTTCCCCCGACAAAACAGCGGTCGGACGTACGCAGGAACGAACCCGGGGAAGTCGAAGGCCTCGCGCAAGCCCTGGTCAAAGGCGACCTGACGGATGTTGTTGCCGTAGTCGAACGTAGGCACGTCTCGTCGTGCAAACGCCAGCATGGCCTCGACGTGGGTGCGCATGCTGGTGGCCGCTGCCGCGGCCACCGTCTGGGGGTTGCGCTCGGCCTCGGCCTGCCAGTGTTCGACGGACCAGCCGGCGGGGAGATACCCGTGCACGGGGTCGTGTGCCGACGTTTGGTCCGTGACGGCATCGGGGCGTACGCCGCGAGCGACGAGTTCGGGCAGCACCTCCGCCGCGTTGCCCAGCAGACCCACAGACACGGGCTCGCGGCGACGCGAGGCGTCGCCGATGATGGCGAGGGCCTCGTCGAGATCGTGGGCCCTGCGGCCGAGGTATCCGGTTTCGAGGCGTTTTTGGATACGATCCGACCGGCATTCAATGGCGAGCATCGAAGCCCCGGCCATCGTGGCGGCGAGGGGCTGGGCACCGCCCATGCCGCCGAGACCGGCGGTGAGGATCCATCTGCCTCGCAGGTCGCCACCGTAGTGTTGTCGACCCATCTCGACAAAGGTTTCGTAGGTGCCTTGCACGATCCCTTGGCTGCCGATGTAGATCCACGAGCCGGCCGTCATCTGGCCGAACATCATCAAACCCTTGCGATCGAGTTCGGTGAAATGATCCCATGTCGCCCAGCGGGGGACGAGATTGGAGTTCGCAAGTAGCACGCGGGGGGCGTCGGCGTGGGTGCGAAACACCCCGACCGGCTTGCCGGACTGCACGAGCAAGGTCTCGTTGTCTTCGAGCCGACGCAGCACGTCGACGATCGTGCGGTAGGCGTTCCAATCTCTCGCGGCCCGGCCGATGCCGCCGTAGACCACCAGTTCGTCCGGGTGTTCGGCCACCTCGGGATCCAAGTTGTTCTGCAACAGGCGCAGCGCGGCTTCCGTCGGCCAGCTGCGGGCAGATCGGGCGCTGCCGCGAGCAGCCCGGACAGGGGTGGGGGGACGGTCGGCGAATCGATGCATGGTCAGCCCTCCAGTCTTGCTATCAGCGTACTGCGATCGCGCCACTTGGGTGACACCCGGGCCGAGAATCCGCTCGCCGAGCGGCCGGGCGATCCGGATCGTCTCGCTCGCGGTTCGCCTCGACAGTGGGGCGGAATCGCGACCCATTGGACCCGCCGCGGCCGGAACCCGTCCGCGATCGCGCGACGCATTGTCATCTAGTTGCTCCACAAACCGGTCGAAGTGACCGGACAGCTCGGTTGGGATGGGCATGGCGTAGGGCGCGCGGCGAGCCGAGAACTTTGTGCCAACCCTCGTGCCGCGCCTGCAACCTGTCCGCGACGTCGGTCGACCCGGCGACGCTCACTCGCGCGCGGGCCTGACAGACGGCTCGATCCGCATTACACCAACCAGATGAGCGGTGCACCTTCAGCGGCTCCCGGGTCGGCGGCGACCATCTGTTTGGCCGACGACGAACAGATGCTTCGCAACGTCACCGCCGCGGTCCTTCGCCGCCACGGCTACGATGTGGTGACTGCTCCCGACACGGCCGGGGTGCAAGCGTCGGTGGAGCAGGGGCGGGTCGATCTCGTCGTCGCCGACATTCACATGCCGGGCAACGCCCAGCTCGAGCTGCTTGAATGGGAGCCGGTACGCTCGAGCTCGCTGCCGGTGATTCTCATGACGGGGCGTCCGTCGGTCGCGTCTGCGGTGCAAGCCCTGCGACTTTCGGCCATCGACTACCTCACCAAACCGTTCGAACCGAACGAGCTGGTGGCCCGGGTGCAGCGGGGCTTGGCCCTCGCCGCCCAACGCCGAGCCGTGCGGGTGGATGCTGAGCGCGCGCAGCAAGTCGAGCGCTTGTTGGCCGATCTTCGGCGCACCCTTCTCGAAGCGGGACCGCCCCCGCCCCCCGCGGTGCCCGGCAAGGCGGGATGCGGGTGGAAGCTGCCGCCGCGCGAGTACGCAAGTTTGACTCCCCGCGAACGTGAGATCATCACGCAACTCGTCGCCAGTGGTGCGGTCCACGATGTTGCGGGACGCTTGGGCATCTCGCGTCACACCGTGCGCAATCATTTGCAGGCGATCTACAAAAAGCTCCAGGTCAACTCTCAGCTGGAGCTATTGCGCAAGGTTATGGCGGGCAGCGCGGCGTAGGCGGGTCCGGGGTTGCGATCGGCGTATCGTCCGTCCACGGCTGGTTCGCCCGCGACTCGAGGTCGGTTGGGGCGACCCCGAGTGCTTGCCAGGCCATGCGCAAGTCCGGCGGAAGCGGAGCGTAGACGGTGAGCCAGCCCCGCTGCGGATGTCGAAACGCTAGCGCGAACGCATGGAGGGCGAGGCGGGTCAGCCCGTGATGCTCTCGGAAGTGGCGGTTCACGCGTCCGTCACCGTAGCGTACGTCCCCGACGATGGGATGGCTCAGATGCTTGAGATGTCGTCGAATCTGGTGCAAACGCCCCGTGTGGGGTTGAGCCTCCACCAAGCTGCAACGAGCGTGCGGTGAGCTGGCGATCGGTCGCAAGCTCGTCGCGGCGGGGACGCGAGGGCCTCGCTCGCGCGACGGCACCGGATGCTCGAGACGCCCGGTCCGTCGCAGATGGCCGCGCACCAAGGCGACGTAGCGCTTGCCGACTTCGCCGCGCTCGAACGCCCCCGCGAGGTCCCGGGCCACGTCGGCATCGAGCGCGAACAGCAAGGCTCCGCTCGTGCCTCGGTCGAGACGGTGCAAAGGGTGCACGCGTTGCCCGACGGCGTCTCGGACTTCGTCCATCGCCGTGCGTTTGTCCTGTGCCCACCCCCGATGGACCAGCATGCCCGATGGCTTGTTGGCGACGACGACGTGATCGTCCGCGTACAACACCTCGATCGTCGGGGACATGCGCGTCTTTTCTTCCAGGCGGGTGGTCAAAAACCCGTCTCGGGTCGTAGGAACCCGGGTTCCGCGAACACTGCGCGGAAGGATCGTGGCGGGGGCGCGACCCCTTGGGTCGGCGGTGGGTCGCAGCCTATAACTCCGGCGATGCCAGGACAACTTGTGTCTTTTCGCTTAGCGGGCCTCGGGCTCGGCATATTTGCACTGGGAGTTCCGGACGTCGCGGCGGCGGCCCAGCCGGCGGCGGCGGGTCGCACCGAGCCGCCCGCTCCGGTGACCCCCGCTCCCACGACGCCGCCGGCAAACCCCGCCCCGGCTCCGCAGCCCGCCCCGGCTCCGCAGCCCGCCCCGGCTCAGCCGGCACCCACGACGCAACCCGCACCCGCCGAACCCGCTCCGGAGCCGGCCCCCGAAGCGGCACCGCCCGCTCCCGCACAACCAGTGGCTCCCCCGCCGCCAAGCGGGACCGTCGGAGCACAGGCCACGGCGAGCGGCGGCGCCACGGAGCTCGCAGGGCAAGGCGACTTCGCGTCCGCGGACGCGCCAGTGGCCGATGAGGAGGACGTGCCCGATGATGCCACCGAGCTCACGCTGACAGCCGGTGGCATTTTGTCGACAGGGAACGCTCGCTCGGCTGCGGTCACCGGTGGCGGCTCGTTCCGTCTACGTCGCCACATTCACCAGTTCAGTGCCGCCGTTGCCGGCAACTATGCGGCCGCCGCCGTCGAGGCCGAAGAAGGCGACGACGACGACTTCGAGCAAACTGTGGGCAACGTGCAAGGTCGCGTGCGCTACGACGTCTTCTTCGCGGAGCGCTGGTCTGGCTTTCTGATGGCCACCGGTCGCCACGACCCCTTCCAAGGCCTCGATCTCCGGCTGAACATCGACCCGGGCGTCGCGTTCTATGCCCTTCACGATCCCAAGCACCGCTTGTGGTTCGAAGCCGGCTACGACTTGCAGCACGACGTACGTAGCGACGACGCGATCGACGAAGCGCTGATGGAAGACCCGGACAGCGACGTCGAGAAGACGCAGACCAATCATGCCGGTCGCGCATTCGCGGGGTACGAAAACCGACTGCACGATCAGGTGGTGTTGCAAACGGGCGTGGAGTATCTGCAAAGCTTCCTGGATGGTGGCCGGTTTCGTCTCAACTGGGATACCTCGCTCGCCACGCAGCTGTTCAATCAGTTCTCGTTGGCTTGCACCTTCACGTTGCGCTACGAAAACGAGCCGCTGCCGGAGGTGGAGAAGCTCGACACCATCTCGTCGCTGAACTTGGTCTACAAGTTCCCGTAGCGGTCGGCGGGCGCGGACGGGTGACGGCGCCGGCTCGGGCCCCGTCCGCGACGTCGTGGGGACGCAGGTCAGGTACAACCCCGCCGTCAACACCTAGACGACGGACAGCGCCAGGTACGCAGGTGCTCGATACGGGGCTAACGGGTCGTGCGGGAGGTGAGATAACCTGCGCGGTATGCTCGTCCAGTGCCGGCGCTGCGGCTCGCCCCTCGCGATTGGAGCGCGATTTTGTTCGAGCTGCGGTGACAGGATCGTCGCGGATCGGCGAGCGTCGGTGGACTCTCCGCGCGCCGGATCGCGCGATGATCTCGAGCCGCCGGAGCAAGCTGCGGCGGGTCCCGCACCGGGCCACCGTCAGTGGATGTACGCGGTCGGCGTGGCGGGCATGATCGGGCTCGTCGCCGTGCTTGCCCTCACGGGGAGCGCGACAAAGCCGGCCGTGCTCGGCTCGGATTCGCCGACGGTGGACAGCGCAGCCACCCTGCCTGCGGACTGGCGGTTGCCGGTCCACGGGGCGCTCGGTTCGCTCGATGACGTCTGCACGGAGCTTCGCGAACTGGCGCAGCGGCGACAGGGCGTTCGGCCCTCCGAGCCGTTCGAGTTCGCCTGCGTCGCCGACCCCGAGCTGGACGCCGTACGCACCGCGGCCTTAGCGGGCGGGCCTTGGCGACGAGTCCATTTCCTCCACACGGCGGCGCCAGGGGGCCACAGCAACGTACGACTGGTCATGCGGACCGCCGAGGGCTGGTTCTTCTCCGATCCGGTGGTCAGCTTGTCGGCGGGGCGGGGCGAGAACCGGGTGACCGAGTTGCGCGCGTGGCTCGACGAGCTGGTGCCTCCGTTGGGACCCGAGCTCTCCGCGGTCGCCGCCCACCATTTCTTTGGGGACGACTCGGCTGGGTCCCGTGACGAGCTGGAGCAGACGTTTCGGGTGGTCTGTGCGATTGAGGCCGGCGCGCCGAACTGTGCGCAGATCCGGACCCAGTGGTCGGCGACGAAACTCACCCCGAGCGAGGCGACACCTTCGCGCGACGCGAGTGCATCCACGGGGCCCGATGCCGCGATGGCAGCCTCCGGCTCGGCGAGCCCCGGCGAGACCGAGGCGCCACGACAAGGCGGCGAGATTCAAGTCGCGTTCGCCGACGGGCTTGTGACGGTGACGAGTACCGAACAAAGCTCCGAGTCGGACCAGGCTAGGGTAGGGTCGTATCGCTGGCCTTCGGGTTGAGCGCCTCGTCGGCTCGCCGCCGACCCCATCCGGAGCCGTCTGCTCGTATGATCTCGTCGCCCACGAACAACGCCCTGCTGGCCACTGTCCGTGAGTTTGCGGCGCACCACAGCACCGTCTCGCTGGCCACGCGCGATGGCGCCGGCTCGCTCCATGCCGCGAACCTGTACGTCGCGGTCGACGAGCAGTTCAATCTGTACTTTCTCTCCGCGCCGCACGTGCGCCACGTCCTCGACGTCGGGGCCTGTCCCGACGTCGCCGGCACCTGGTACGCGGCGGTGGACTCCCCGCGAGAGATTCACGGCATTCAGTTCCACGGCCGTTGCGTGGTCCGAGAGGATGCGTCCCGGGCGGAGGATTGGGCCCGGTACGGCCGGCGTTTCCCCTGGGCCAACGACTACGCCACGGTCGCCGCGGACGCCCGATTCTTTCGCATCGAGCCGTCATGGTTGCGGTGGATCGACAATCGTCGGGGCTTCGGGTTCACGGTGGAAAGCGTGTGGCCGCCTGGCGATCCGCACTGAGTCGCGGCGACTCGCGGCGTGGCGAGGCGAACCCATCGGAACGATCGCAGCCATCGGGGTCGAACTACCGCTCGGCGCGCAGTGGCGCCAAGCACGGCGCCGCGCCCTCGTCGGCCGGCCCGGCCGTCGGGTCGCGCGCAACGGTCACTCTCGTCGTCGATCCGGCGTCGTGCGCGATTTGCGGGGGTCGCCCACGAGGGGACGGCCGGGTGCTTGACGCCCTTTTTGCACTGCCCCATAGTCCGCATCCCTAACGGCCCGCGCAGCGGCGCCCCGGAGTCACGCGGTTATGAACCAGGAAATGGGACTATTGGCGAAGAAGCTCGGGATGACCGAGTACTACCAGGCCGACGGGACGCGCGTGCCCGTGACGGTGCTGGCCGCCACGAGCAACGTTGTCACCGCCCACCGCACCGAGGAGCGCGACGGCTACTCGGCGCTGCAGCTCGGATTCGACGAGAAGAAGGCATCGCGCGTCAACAAACCCGACCTGGGTCGGTTCAAAGCCGCCGATGTCGCGCCGCGCAAGGTTGTCCGCGAGTTTCGGGTGCCGGCCGGCAAGCTCGGCGATCACCCGGTCGGGAGCGATGTGCCGCTGAGCATCTTCGAAGAAGGCGCGTTGATCGACGTGACGGGCACGAGCAAGGGTAAGGGGTTCCAGGGCGTCATGAAGCGCCACAACATGCGCGGAGAGTCGCGGACGCACGGTCAACACGAGGTGTACCGTCACGGAGGATCGATCGGTTGTCGTCTGACGCCCGGTCGCGTCATCCCGGGTAAGCGCATGGCCGGCCAGATGGGCAACGAGCGGGTCACGGTGCAAAACCTCAAGATCGCCAAGATCATGGAAGAAGACGGCGTGATCCTGGTGCGCGGCCCCGTCCCGGGTTCGAAGAACGGCTACGTGGTGGTGCGCCACGCCGTCAAGCCGGCGGCGGCGGCTCGGGCGAAGTCCGCGTAGTCGACGGCCTCGCCACGAGGCATCGTGCGCAAACATCCTCTCAGTGATCGCCGGGCCCGTCATGACCCGGCGTATTTGCGTGCCAAGGCCGAGAACTACGCCGGGCGGGCGATCTACAAGCTTCAAGAGATCGATCGCAAGTTTCGGCTGATTCGCCACCGCGGCCGTGTGCTCGATTTGGGGTGCTGGCCGGGTTCCTGGCTGCAGTACGTCGGCGAGCGGATCGGGGACGAAGGTTTCGCGTTGGGTATCGATCTCGATGAGGTCGAAATCGGCCTGCCCAGCAACATCGAAACCCGGGTCGGCGATGTGGAAAAGCTCAACTGCGACGTTTTGGTCGAACGCTACGGCGTGTTTGACGTGGTGCTCAGCGACATGGCTCCCAACACCACCGGCATCCGCGAGGCGGACCAGTGGCGCAGCGAAGAGCTGTTCCTGGTCGCGCTCAAGGTGGCGCTGGCGGTGCTCCGTCCGGGGGGGCACTTCGCGGCGAAGGTGTTCCAAGGCGGTCGGTTTCCGGACTTGTTGCGAGCGGTTCGGGCTGGGTTCGAAGAGTGCAAGCCGTTTCGGCCCGACGGAACCCGGCCGGGATCGCTCGAACAGTACGTAGTGGGCAAGTCACGGCGTCGGTCCTAGGCGGCCAATGTGCGGCCGTGGCCCGCTCTCGCCCCGTCAAAACGAGCCGCGGTGATCCGCCGTGCGGCCGACCTCTCAGCGCGACTCGGGGATACCCGGCGCTTGTTCTAATGGGCCGCGCACGGCGATCGTGCCGGCCAAGAACTTGCTAAACGCCAGTTGTGGCTGCGTCGGAAGGCGAGCGGGCTGGACCGCGACCTCGGCCAGCAACGCCGTGAGCCAGCTGGGGTGCGGGCCTCGGCTCTTGAGTTCGAGCACGCACCCGTCGAAGCGAGCGACCGGCGTGCCGAGATCGTCGTGGGTCAGTGCGTCGGCGCGTTGCCACAGGTCGTCTGGCGGCAGGTAAAACGCTAGCTGACTGTCGATGGTGACGCGCAGCTTGGCATGGGGGTCCTGCCAGGCCCGGCGGCGGTAGTTGACCAAGCAGTCCGCACGGAGGGGGCTGTCGTACGGACGACACAACTCGGCCAGGTCGGCGACGACGTCCTCGGCGGCATCGCCGTACTCGGCCATTTGGATGCCCACCATCTCTTCGGTGATCCGGCTGTCGCGGAAGAACGCCAGCAGGTCCGCCTTCGGCACGCCGAACCGGTTCTTGGTCGTTCGCTGTCCGATCCGCCGCTTGGTTTCGAGCCACAGCACCCGGGCGCCGAAGACCAGCTGTTGGGTGTCTGTGGCCACCTCGGTCATCGAGGGGAAGTACTCGTAGTACTCCTTGGTTCGCAGCTTGAGGCTGGTGTCTCCGCGGGTGCACGCACGGGCGACATCACGGGCGGCGGTATCGAAGTACACGGTGGTGATGTAGCTTTGTGCCTGCGACGGGGGGAGGCCGTCGCCGTGGGCGAATCGATGTCGCGGGAGATGTTGCGCGACGACGTTCGACACGGTGCGGGCGTCGCGGGTGGTCAGTCGGTAGCAAAGTTCGCGACGATCGGCGGTGATCGGACGGTGCGAGGTCGTCTCGAGGGTCGCGGTGGGGCCGGGTCCGGGCTGGGTGTCGACGGGCATGGCGTTTTTGCTCTAGATCTCGCCGATGCGGTAGTCGTCGAGGAGTTCCTCTCGGATCCCCTCGGTTGGCGATTGGCGGCGCTCGCGAATTTTGCCCACCCCCGCGGCGAACCACAGATCGACGCTTTCGCCGGTTTGCGAGTGCTCGTCCATGCGAGTTCGCTGCACGTGGACGGCCAAAAACTCGCCTGCATTCACGCTGACCGCCTCGTCGACAGCGACCACCTGCCACCGGTGGGACCGGTTCTCGGCGACGGGGCTGCCCCCGGTCGCTTCGGTTGCGGTACGAAGGTACGACCGCACGAATTGGCCGCCCGGGCTGGCGGCCCAAGCGTCGTCCATCCGCAGAAAACCCGGGCTGTAGTCCACACTGACGTCGACCACGCCGTGGGTGTGGACGTCCTTGTGGACGCGCAGGGCCGCGGAGCCGCGGCGTACGATCAAGCTATGGGTGGACTGCCCAGCTGCGTCGGGCTCGTCCGCCAACAGCACCGCGTGCTCGCCTGCGTGGTTGGTGGCATGGACGTTGACGAACTCCAGCCCCGTGACCGCACCTTCGCCCGTGACGTGGCGATAGGTGTAGCTAGAGCCGGGAATCAGCGGGTAGAGGCTGTCGGCCTCGCCGGGGGGATAGCCGTCGCCGTCGCCGTGGGCGTCTGGTGGCGGGCTTTGCTGGCTACAGGAGAACGCAGCCGCGGCGCAAAGCCCAGCGATTCGAGCGCGAGGCACCCGTTGAGCTTGCCTCGACTAAGTAACGGCGTCCAGGGCCCGTCGCTCTCGCGCCCAGGCCGGAAGCTTTCCGTATTCATCGAGTTCCTGCAGGTGACGTAGAACGTGTACGTCGCCCCGGCCCACTTGCTGGCATCGTTCGAGAATCGAGCGGCGCCGGGGACTCTCCGGAACGCGGACCACGCTTCGTACGACCGCCGCGGGCCACTGGTCCACGCAGCGTTCGCGCAGCAGCCAAGAATCTGGGTCGGTCAAACCATCGACGGAGTCGACCACCTCGGCCCCGGTACGCAGTAGGTGCGCCCGCAGTTCGTGTGCGCGCGGGTCAGAACGGCCCTGCAAGGCGCACAGCACCGCGGTGGGGGCAAGGTCCGCGCTGTGGTAAAGCCACGGATCGGCGAACTCCAGCGGGGCACCGCGCAGGGCCTCGATGCCCAGCGCGCCGGCGGTCGCCAGCAGATGTTCTCGGTAGCCCGTCCATTGCTCGTGCCGGCAAAACGCGACGCTTTGGGCCTGCTCGTCGGGTGCGCCGCGCTCCCACAAGCGCTTGCGCAGTTCAGTGGCGAAAGCATCGTCGCGCCCGATCAAGCTGGCGAGGACGGGACCGGGCACGACCTCGGCGAGTTGATTGCGGATCCGATCCGCTCGTTCACCGGAGACGAAGGGCAGCGATGATGCCACCGCGTCGGGGGCTCGGGAGATGAACTGCTCGCGCACGTCCTCGGGCTCGATCGGACGGCACCCCAGGCTACGTAGGGCGTAGTTTGGTTCGACCGCGGCCGCCTGTTCGCGTAGGGGGTCGGCGGGATCGAGGCCCCACGCGCACAACTGCGGCTCTTCATTGATGGCTTCGTTTCTCAGCACGCGTCCGGCGGACAAGCCGGCGGTGAAGTACAACGCGAGCGCGGTGGGCATGCTCGCCATGGCCTGGCCCAACGTCCAGGCCTCGGGGACTTGCCAGTGGGGCTGGTTGTCATTGGCAGCCGTCGTGGAACTTTGGCTCTCGCCGTCGAGTATCTGCAGTACGCGCTGGGCCAGCCCGCTATCGGTGACCCGTTCGCCGTGCAAGATGTGGTGGCCGCGCTCGTGTGCGAGCTGGAGGTAGCCGGTGCGCACGCGAGCGACCAGCCCCGAGCCGAAAAGCCCGCGTCGCTCGCGAAATCGCTGCCGGTGCTGGCGAACCTTGTCGATCTCGACGCGCGCCCGGCCTGTGGCCGGGTGTGAATCGAACAGCAGCGTGATGTCGGGTTCGCGGCCCCCACTCGCGAGGCGGGCGGCAGTTTGGCAGGCATCATGGTCGAGTCCGCGGCCGTAGCTGGCGAGCACAGTGTCGGCGATGAGCGAGTCGGCCCACAGCACGGTTTCGCCGCGCGCGAGCGCCGGCTCCACGATCTCCCCGATCAGCTGAGCCCCCTGCGCACAGCCTAGGTGGAACTCGGACTGCGCGCTGAGGTGGATGTTGCGGGGGTCTTGGGTCACGTGAGCCGCGAGCTGGGTGACGTGCCCGTCGGGGAACTCGAGCTGGCGAGGGACACAGACCGGCACGCCGCGGCCTCGCAGGGCTTCAGCCACGAGCTCGAGCACCGCGTGCTTGCGCGAGCCTTCGATTCCATTGAACGCGATGAGGCGGGGCGGGTAGGCCATAGCGTGAAGGGATCAGAGGGACTGTGCTTAGTCCCGCGCCGACGACGGACTGATCGCCGACCGGCCCGAAATCTGGAATGCACGCCCCGTGCCCTGCGCGCAGTCGCGCGGCGATGCCGGCGTCTCGGGACACGTGGCGGCGAAGGGGCGCGCTGGAGAGCCGGTGGTCACGGCGGGAGGGGGTGCGGGCGGACGGTCATCGGCGGTTGCCGATCCGAGCGGCTCGGCGGGGCCAGGTCGGGTGCGAACGCCGATTAGGCGTCTTCGGGCACGCGCTGCGGCGGTCCATGCCGCGGGACGTCCGGCGCGGGCAACCGAAGCGCGGGCCTCGACAGCAAGCCGGATCGAACGCCTCTTCGCCGCCTGGCCGGGTTGGGCCCCGGCGCGAAGGGCTGACTTTGGGCCCTGACTTTGGGCCCTGACTTTGGGCCCTGACTTTGGGCCCTGACTTTGGGCCAGGCCCGTCAGGCCAGACGCGATTCGACGCGGGATGGGCCCGACCGCATGGCCGTCGCCGCCCGAGCACACTGACTTCGAAGCGGCGATCCTGTTATGCTGTTTGGCTTGACTCCGCGAGAGAGGCTCCATGAACACTGCAGCGGCGCTTAGACTCACACTTCAGTGTGGGCTCGTTGGAACGATGCTCGCGTGTGGAGAGACCCGGCCGCCGTCCTTCGACGACATCGCTGACAGCGGCGGTAGCTCGGTTGGCCCGCCACCGTCCCCCACCGTGATCGTCGACAGCGCTGCGTGGCAGATGGTGGATGCGGCCGCTGACCCGCTGGCGGAGCATCGTCCCGAAGACGCGTACTGCTTCGAGGACGCGGCGTTCCTGCATGCCAGCGGGATGTGGGACGTGTTCACGGGGCGTTGCTCTTACTATATGGCCACTCAGGCCACGCTGGCGCCCATTCGCAAGGGCGACTGTGTTGAGATCCCGTTTTTGCACGGTCGCTTGAGGTCCGAGGAGGGAGGGTTCGCGCACGTCGCGATTCTCATTGGGGCCTCCCCGATCTGGGAGATCAACATTCCGATTCCGTCGGAGCCCGATGCCCGACCTCGGTACTGGATGGCGACTGCCGATGTGCCGGCTGGCTCGCCGATCTACTATCACGTGGATAACCACGGGGAGAACGTGTACGCGCTGGGAAACATCGCGATTGTCGATCAAGATCCCGGCGTCCTTTGTGCCCCATGATTGCGCGGAGGGCCTCGCTCATGGCCTCAATCGGGCGCCGTCGATCCGCCACTGATCGGCGCGAGTTCGACTTCGTACAATCGCGGCCACAGCTTACCGGTGAGCAAGAAACGCCCGGTCTCCGGTACGAAGGCGATGCCGTTGAGCCGCGTGTTGGTGGGCGTTTCGGTGGTTGGGATCAGCCGATCGGCGCGCACGCGATGTACAACCACCCCGCCACCGGGATCGATCACCAGGATCGTCGACGTGGTCCAGACGTTGGCGTACACCAGATCGTTGACGCATTCGAGCTCGTTGAGCCCAGCAACCGCCGCGCCGTCTAGTGTCACGTCTACGGCGCCCTGCCATTCGAACGTCTGCGGATTGCGAAATACTAGCGTCGGGCTCCCATCGCTCATGATGAGTCGACGACCGTCGTAGCACAGCCCCCAGCCCTCGCCCTCGTAGGCGAACGATCGCTGAGAGGCGACCGACTGGAGGTTGACGTCGTAGATCAACGCCAATCCGGATCTCCACGTCAATTGGATCACGCGATCGTCCACTCGCGTGAGGCCCTCGCCGAACATCTGGGGGGCGAGTGGAACCTGCTTGAGCACCGCGGCGGTGGCAAGGTCGACGCGGCGAACGGACGACTCGCCGAAGCGTCCCGTACTTTCGAGCAGCTGGCCGCGGTGCCATTCGAGGCCCTGGGTAAACGCGCGCGGATCGTGGGGGTGTACGGCCAGTACCGTAGGCGTGGACTCCGGCACGCGGCTCGCGGTGGGCATGGACGACCGATCGCTTCGGTTGCAAGCGGACGCCCCGGTGCTCGTGGCGATGGCCACCGCGAGCATGGCCCGGCGCGTCATGGCCGGTGGACCTCGCGGCAGGGGCGACAAGTGCCACGTGGGCGCAACTCGACGCCCAGCCAGGCGAGCGCTCGAGCCAGCGGAGCCGCGGTGTCGATCGGTGCGGTTGTACACAACCGGGTCCCCGCGAAGCTACGGCGCGTGGGCTGGGACGGACGCAGTCGGCGAAATGCCTCGGCACGGCGCTCGACGGGCAGTTCGAGGAGTCCTCGCAGCGCGAGGTCATCGGCGTCGAGGGGGCACAAAGCGCGGAGGCAGGCCCGCACCTGTTCGTGCGGCGAGGCGAGCGGATCGAGTTCGATCGTGACGGTGCTGGGGGCGGGCCAGTCGATGGGCGCGCGGTTCCAACCCGAGGGACCACCGACGAACTGTGCGAGGGCTTGCGCGACGCGAGCGGTGGCCCGAAGCTTGGCTTCAAGCGAGTATCCGGCGACGTGAGGCGTCGCACGCACGATGTTGGGACCATCGGCGGCGAGCAATTCCCAGCGGATCTGCTCCGGTTCGCCCTCCCACACATCGAACACGTAGCGTCGATTGTCGGTGGTTGCGAGCACGGCCGCTTGGTCGACCACTTCTCCGCGACTGGTGTTGATGATCAAGCCGGCGCGCGCCGACCATCGCTGCAACGCGGCGCCGTCGATCAGGTGGCGGGTGCCCCCTTCTCGCGTCGGCCCCGGCACCAAAGGGGTGTGCAGGGTCAGGATGTTGCAGCGCTCCAACAACGTCGTGAGGGGGAGCCACCCCGCGTCGGACGAGGGGTCGGTCGCGGCCAACGGCGGGTCACAGATGTCGACACGAAGCCCCAGTCCGGCGAGCCAGCTGGCCAGTCGGCGACCGATTTGCCCGTAGCCGACGATTCCCACGCGATGCCCCGCGGCCGGGCGTGGCAACTGACCCAGCTGGTCGAAGATCTGAGACACGACATACTCACAGACCGCCGGGGCGTTGGCTCCGGGGGCGTGCGCGAACGCGATGCCCCGCCGTTGCAGCGCGGATGCGTCGATGTGATCGGTGCCGGCGGTGGCGCTGCCGACGAACCGGAGCCGGGTCGCGTCCACCAGCTCGTCGTCGACACGTGTCACGCTGCGCACCACGAGCCCGTCGGCGTCCGCGATCGCGGCGCGATCAATGTCGGCGGCCGCCAGGCTTCGCACCTCACCAAACGGAGCGAAGAATTCGCGCGCCGCCGTCACCTTCTCATCGACAACGACGATCATGATTCGTCTCGCACGTGGGCTCGCAACTCGGCCATCTCCGGGCGGAGACAATACGTCAGCAGCGTGCGGGCCTGCTTGCTCTGACGCACGCGCTGCAGCAAGGGTCCGTCGGCGTGGCCGTCGAGCAAGGCGGCGGCGGCGAGGCAGTCTCGCACTTGCCCGGTGAGGATCGTCGCGAGCCGTAGATCGGTCGCCAACAGCCCGTCGGCCACCGTCGCGGCCGAGATGGGCACCGACGCCGCCCGGTGGCAAGCCGCCGAGATCGCCCGCTTGCAGCGGTTGGGCACGTGATGATTGAGCTGCGAAACCAACTGGGTCACGCGGGGCGGGGGGCCCGGGTCGCGTACGTTGTGCGGCACGCGAGTCCAAGTGAAACAAGCGGCCAACAACGCGCTGAGATCCGCCGGCGGCAAGGAACGGGCGCCGCACGGGGCCAGCAGCCACCGGGCGACGGCCAGCGCCCCCAGACCGCGCCAGGCCGTGGCGTCTCCACTCATCCACAGCTCCCGACTGATGTGCAACGCCCCCGGGCTCCCGGCCAAGATCACCGCCGTGCGGGGCGTGCTGCAAGCGAGCAGCTTCACGCGGGGCACTCCGGCCGCGCCAAGCCAGGCATTGAGCACGGATTGAATCCGGCCCGGCACGGTCGCCGTGGGAATCGCTTGGGCGTCGGCCGGAGAGAGCACCGCGAAGTCGTTGCGGATGTGTTCGAGGGCGGTGTCCGCCGCCCGAATCAGTTCGGTCAGCGCCGCGGGCTCACGTCGGGCCAGCAAGCGCGACATCAACCGCGGATCGGCTAGCGCCTGCCGCAAACGCGGCACGACGGCGACGCGGGAGGCATCGGCTGGGGGGTCACTCGACGCGGTCAGGGCCGCTTGTGCGGCACGAATCGAGCGGGTCAGCCCGGCATCCACCGGCGCCGTGACGCGTTCGAGTCGCGGGAGATCGTCCGCCCCGAGCGAACCGCGTTCGATGTTGGCAAGCACCGCCGCATGGACTTGCGGCACCAGCGGGGCCAGCTTGCCGCCGCTTTGCCGGCGCTCGAACACGGCCGCCAGCACATCGAGCGTGGCCTTGTCCCCCGGGCGCAGCTCCGCGGCGCGCTCGATCGCAGCTTCGGCTCGCGCGTCGATGTGACCGGATCGGAGCGATAGACGGCTGCGTCGCAACAGCACGTCGTAGAGCTGTTCACCGTCCCGCAGTTTGTCCGCGAGGTCGTCGTAGAGGGCCGTCGCTTCGTCAAGTCGCCCGCGTTGCTCGCAAAGCTCGGCTTTGAGGGTGACCGGGCGCGGGTCGTCGGCATCTTGGGCCAACAGCTCGTCGGTGTGGGTCAAGGCGAGGGCGTGGGTCTCCGGATGCTGGGCGAGCTGCCGGGCGAGGGCGAGCCGGTCGTCACGGGTCCACGGGTTTGCCGTTCCTTGCTCCGCCGCGCGCTCGGTGAGCGTGGTGATCTCTCGGGTGCGCCCGATCTTTTGCAGGCAGCGCACCAGCGCGAGCAGGGCCGGCGCGCTGTCGGGTTGGGCCTCCAGCGCCGCCCGCAGGTACTCTGCAGCGGCCGCGACGGGGCCCTCGTGCTCGGCCAACACCAAGCCGATGTCGTGGCGAACCTCGGCTCGTTCCAGGCGCGGGAACGCGGCGGCCAAGCTGCGCATGGCCGGGGCTGGATCGGTCAACCGCTGGCCGACAGCCCGGGTCAGCGACAACGCGTCGGCATGATTCGGATCTCGCTGGAGCACGGCCTGCAGGGTGGACAAGACCCTGCTCGCTTGCGTGGCGGTGGCCTGCGGGGGCAGCTGCAAAAACGCCTCTCGGGCGCGCTCGAGGAGCGCCGGCACCGTGGTGTTGGCGAGGTCGCGGTCGGGTCGGTCGCCCGTGGAGGACCTTCGGCTGTGGTTCGAGCGTGTCGCCGTCGCCGTACTCCCCGCCACCCGCTGCCGCCCGAGCTGCGCGACGGGTAGCCCGGGCAAGGCGGCCTCGGCCGCGGCGTACGCCCGGCGGGCCGACTCGAGCTGGCCCGCTTGCTCGAGCAGCTCCGCGTGCTCCAAACACATGATCGCTTGCTCGGCGGCCGTGCGCGCTCGTGGCGACGTGCGAGCCTCCGTGACGCGCGGCAAGTCCAGTTCCGGCACCCCACTGGCGACGAGCCGGTCGAGGTGGCGCATGGCGTGCGGGTCATCGGGCGCCGCTCGCAAAGCGGCCAAAATCGCGGTCGCCGTGCGGTTGCGGTGGAGATTGTGGTTGGTCTCGCTCCAATGCTCGGCGGCCTCGACGTACAACGCAGCGGCGTAGCGCGGGTCGCTCGTGCGACGGGCTCGCTCCTGCAACAACGCGGCGGCGAGCGGACGTTGCTCCACTTGACGGGCCCAGTGCTCAAATTCAAACAGGAGCAGCGGATCCTCCGGGGCGAGCTTGCGGGCGCGCTCGTACGCGTCGCGGATCTCGTCGGTGGGTCCTCCCGTCACCGTCAACAGCCGTGCGAGCCGGGTGAGGACGACGATCTGAGAGGGTCCGCGGCGTGTCGCGGCCTGGCTGCGCAACAGCCGTTCGAGGTTGTCGACGTCACCGTACGCCAGACATAGTCGTTCGGCGGCGATGAACGCGAGGTCGTGATCGGGCTGTTCCTCCAATGCCTGTCGGAAGTGATCCAAGGCGGCGACCGCATGATGCAAACCCGAGCTCGGTCCGCGACTCAGTTGAACGGCGTAGCGGCCCAGGATGTAGGCGTGGTGAGCCGCCGCCGGGGCGCCCGAGGGAGGATCGTGAGCGCTCGCCACCGCGTACGCCCGTTCGATGCGACCGTGACGAGCGAGCGCAGCCACCAGCGCGTCGCGGCAGCCGGGGTGATCGGGGCCCGCGGCGTAGGCGGTGTGAAGCGCCCGGAGGTGGGCTTCGAGATCGCCAAGTTCGCGCTGGGCGAGGGCCGCCGCCTGCAGGGCGAGCACCGCCGGATCCCCGATCGAATCGGGTGGTGAGTTGCGCAACTCGATACGACCGGCGTGGTCCCCTTGTCGCGCGAGGTAGTCGTCGAGGCGCCGGCGGGCTGGGGCGTAGCTCGGATCCGTCTCAAGCACCCGTCGCAGCGCGCGTTCTCCCGCCTGTGGGTCGCGCTCGCTGTCAATCGCCACGCTCGCGTATTCGACGAGCAGCGGGGCGCGGCTGGTGGCGTCACCAACTTGGTCGATCAGACGGGCCAGTGCGGCGAGCCGAGGTCCATGCGCTTTGGGACCGGTCGACGCTCGTCGGCCCTCGACGATGGCGTAGCCGCTGGCCCAGTCTTGGGGCTCGAGAGCGGCGAGTCGCTCCCGGCGAGCCGCACCCGCGGCGTCGTGGGACAAGCTCGATCCGATGAGGTCCGCTTCGCGCCACGCCGCCGCGCGCATCTCGGCATCGTCGGAGCGCTCGGCGTAGCCGTCGAGCAGGGCCGTCGCCTCGGGGCCTCGCCCGCGCTCCGCGTACGCCGCGGCGAGTTGCGAACTGATGATGAGGTCGCCGGGGCACAGGGCCGCCGCTCGCTGCAGCGCCGTGAGGGCTGCCGCGCCGGCCCGGTTGCGCGCGAGCTCGTGGGCGAGCTGGGCGTAGACCAATCCCGCCTCGGGCCCCGAGAGCTTTCCCGCCAGGCCGCGCAGGGTGTCGACCAACGCCGTGTTGTCTCCGCGCCAGGCGTACAGCTCGGCCAGCCGACGATGCGCCCAAGTGTGTTGGCCCGCGTGCAGCCGGACGTAGCGCAAGTCGGTCTCGAGTTCGGCCAGTGTCCGGGTATCCGCTCGCGCGAGGATCTGACGTCGGGCCAGCCGTTCGCGCAATACCACCGATTGCGACGCGGCCTCCAGCGCTTGATCGACGTTGCGCACCAGCTCTGTCACGCGCTCGGGCGCCGTGGCGAAGGCCTCGGTCACGACCGCATCGAGGCGTTGGGGACTGGCCGCCAACGCGGGTAGCACGTCGTACAAGGAGACGTCGTGGCTGCCGTCGCCGAGCTGACGGACGACGGTTTCGGCCACCGGGGCGCCGGCGAACCCCGAAGCGATCAGACTGGCGACCGCGAAGGTTCCGCGATGGACGACGTCGCGGGTGGATGCCGCCAACGCGGCGTAGTTCGTGGCCGCCGTCGATGCTCGCGGTAACCGGTGCGATCGCCAGGCCCGGCTCCACACCACGGACGGTTGCGACGAACCGATGGTGGGCGTTGTCGTGCGGCCGGACGGTGGCGCAGCGCGTCCGAGACCGTGGTAGTTCGACCAGCCGAGCAACGCGGCGCGCAGCGACTGGGCCCCCGTGCGGTCGGCCCAGCGTTCGCGGGCGGGGGTTGCCTGCGCGGGGCCGGTGCCGGGGGCCGTGCACGCCAGCAGCCGGGCCACGGCGTGATCCGGTTCGATCTCGTGCGCCGCTCGAAACGCGGCACTCGCCGCGTCGTGCTGACCGACGCGTTCGCAGGCCATCGCCAACGCCAAGTAGGGCTCGGCCGGATGGGCGGGTTCGGCCGTGAACGCACGCTCGGTGGCCTCGTTGAGTTTTCGTTCGATGTCGCCGGGATCGATCGGCTCGAACGTGCGGCGCCAGGTCGCTTCCGCGAACCCGTGCGGCGGACTCTCACGCAGGCATGCCGGTGGGGGCGGTGGGGTTGCTGGCGCGGGACCTGGGGCGGGCTTGGGCATGGACTCGGCCCAAGCTCGAAGCAGTCGAATCGCGAACAGCTCCGAGGGGGCGGCGTCGTCGGCTCGCCACGCCGCCTCGAGTCGCTGACACACCGCGCTCAGTCCGGGCCAGTCGCGCTCGCGTCGAGCGGACTCGATCGCGACGAGAGCCAGCAGGTTGTCGTGCGGCTCAGCTGCGCTGGCGGCCATGTGCCACGCGTGAGCCCGCGACGCCGGCAGTTGCATGCGCTCTGCGTACAGCGACCAGATGTGGGGGAGGGCGGGGCCATCGTCGCGCCAGGCCAGCTCGGCCAGCCCGACCCAGTTCGAGGCGTGGAGATAGGCCTCCGCGAGGTGCTGACGCGCGAGCAGGAGCGAGGGGTCGTGTCGGACGGCGGCCTCGGCCTGCTCTCTCGCCTCGTCAGCGCGATCGAGGGCGTACGCGCAGGTGCGAGCGAGTTGGAGGGCGAGCACGGCCTTGGCCCGCGGCTTGAGGGCCAGCGCGGCGCGTTGCGTGACGATGGTGTGGTGCCGGGCCCACGCGCGGGTCAACGCGGTCAGGTGCTGGGCGAGATACAGCGCGACCGGATGTTGTGGCTCGCTTTCCAGTACCGGCTCAACCTGCGTGAGCGCTTCACTGGCGCTCCCCCGTCGGCTCGTGAGCAACAGTTCGGCTCGCTCAAGGCGAGCGTAGGTTTGCACGCGAGGACACGGGGTGCCGTCGGCTCGTTTGTGGAGCAAACTCAGGCGGCGGGCGTGGTCGCCCTCGGCGTCGCAGCGCCGTTCGAGCGCATCGAGCGAGCCCAGGCAGTCGTCAACTTCCTGCAGGGCGCGCGACCACCAGGTGGCCGCTGCTTTGTCGTCGTCGCGCTGGGTTTCGGCGAGGGCCGTGAGTCTGGCCAGGTGGTTGCGACGGACGGGCGACGAGCAGTCCGCCATCTCCTGCGCGATCACGCGGATCCGAGTCGCCTCGTGGCCGCCCGCTCGTTGCATGATCCACGCTGCCCGTTGCAGCGAGGGCCGGTGTCGTCGGTCCAGTTTGAGCAGCCGGCTGAGGTGGGTCAGCGCCCGCGCGGGCTGACCGGCCGCCAGGTCCAGCTGGGCCATTCGCGCCAAGACGACGCGCCGCCGAGCGTCGGTTTTGGCGAGCCACAGCTCGTCGTCGAGGGTCGCGCGTTGGGCCGGCTGATCGTTGAGCTCGCCGAGCAACCGATCGAGCGCGTCGCGGGCGGGCCGGTAGCGGGGATCGACCCGCAGTGCGGCGTCGAGGTAACGCCTGGCGAAGTCGGGCTCGCCGGCGGCTAGCCGCCGCTCGGCGGCTTGGAGGTAGTGATCGGCCGTCTCCTCATCGTCGCCGGCGATCGACTCGAGGTGGCTGGCGATGCGGGCGTGGTCCGAGCTGGCGCCGAGGTGGTCGCTCGATGCTCCCAAGGTCAGCAGCAGCTCGGCCCGCGCCGGCAAGTGGTCCGGGTCGTGCTGCAGCGCGCGGCGAAACATGACGAGCGCATCGTCATCATGGCGTTTGCCGTGCTCGAGTAGCCAGGTGCCCACCTGGTAGAGAATCTGGGCTCGGGAGCCGCCGTCGCTGGACGCCACGGCGCGCAGGGCCCCCGCCATCGATGCGACGGTTCGGTCGAGCCGTCCGGACTCGCGGGCCAAATCGGCGTGGACCAACCAACCCGTGAGCACGTGGGGCCGCTGGCGCGGGTAGGCACTCAGCAACGTCAATGATTCGCTGTCGGCGGGTTGCTTCGCCAGCGCGAACAGTCGGGCGAGGGCTTGCGTCGTCACCGGACCCGCGGGCGCGGTGCTGCGGGCCAAGGCCGTGATCAGCAACTCTGGATCGTCGAGTTGGTCGGCCAGTCGGGACGCGTCCGCGAGCAAACTCGCGTGACTCGGGCTCACCGACAAGGCCTCGAGCAAGGCGTTCGCGGCCGCGGGCAGGTCGGCGGCCCGGCGACTGTACATGCCCGCGAGTTCACGCAGCAGACAAGCGGCGACGTCGGGGTCGTCCGTCTGCGCGCGCTGCCGCGAAAGGCCCTCGGCCCGCGTCCGCGGCGAGGTCGTCACCGCGTGTTGCGTCAGCGATCGCAACGTCGCCCAGTCGTCTTCCACGGCATCGAGGGCGGCCCGAAAACACTGCTCCACGGGCTTGGGGTCGGGGTAAAACGATCGGAGCAAACGTCCCCGTTCGCGGTATAGCGCGGCCGCGACGGATGGCTGGCGGGTGCATCGAATCTCTTCGTCGAGGTAGACGACCGCACGACGATGGTTGGTGCGCTCGAGCTGCAACTGCGACATCAGTTGCAGCGCGGGGCGCAGCCGCGGGAGCAGCTCGAGGGCGGCTTCGAGATGCTCGGCCGCTCGGGCCGTGTCTCCCGCTTGCTTGTACCAGCGCGCGCAGGTGTGATGCAGCACGGCCCGCAATGGTTTGGCCGACGGTGGCAAACGGGCCAACCGCTGTTGGATGGCCTGCAACGCCAGTTGTTGGACCGCGAGCACCCACGTGAGTGTACACGCCGGTCCCCTCCCCGCGGGGTTGGTGGCGAAGATCGCGACGCGACCGCCCCCAATCGGGGCGCGCCGCGACGCGCGGGTGCCAACCTACGTGAGCGCTTCGACGTAGTCGGCCAGCGTGTAGGTACGCGGCGTGTCGCCCCGCCTCGCGTGGCGCTCGGCCAGCAGCTCGAGCATCAGCGAAAGCGTTTCAAACCGAGCCGTCAGGCTGTGAAAGTGGTCCTGGGCAACGGGCGGAAGCTCGGCGAGGCGTTCGGCGAGCCAGGTCGCGTCGTCGGGGGTCGACACCGCCTGTTCCGGGGGCGTGACGACGCCGGCGACACGGCCGGGCGGCAGCAGAAATTCGGCGCCAAAGGTCGCCTCGGCGGGGAGGCGAGGGTCCTCCGCTCCCGGGGTGTCGCGGATGATCGCCTCGAACGCAAACGAGACGGGGGAGAAGTGGACGAACTGGGGCTGCAGAAGCAGCCGCAATCGCCACGCGTCGCGACCGTCGCCAAGCCACATGCCACCGATTTCGTGGCACACCAGCTCGCCGAAGTATGCACCAGCTCCGGCGGCAAGCAGGCTCAAGATGGGCTCGCGGCCCTCTTGTCGCGCGGTGGAGAGGTAATGATCCACCACCGCCAAGGATGCGCGACTGTGGTCGAGATCAAACGCCAACGAGCGTCGGACCTGGTCTTGAAACGCCTGCGAGAGCTCGTGGACGAAGTCGGGGGTTGATGTCGGCGAAGCGTGCATTGCGCGAGGTGCGTTCCGCCAGCGTGTCATACCTCGACGCCGGCGCAAAGCGGGGGCCGGGTGCAGCCGGGGTCATGGCCGGGTGCGCGCTTCCTCAAACCCACTGTGCGCCCCGGACTCGGCGTGGGATCGGGCGCACCGGCACGACGTGGGTCAGATCATCGCCACCTCGTCGCGGATGGCCGCCGATGTCCGTAGTTGTGCGCGGCTGTCCGCGGATAGCTGACGGGAATCGGGCGCAGCGACGCGCCCATGATATGCTCACGCGCAAGCCCGACGCTCGTGATCGCGTCGGACGCGAGGGTTCGATGCGATACGGGATCGTCAGCGACACGCATGGCAACCGCGAGGCTCTCGACGCCGTGTTCGCGGAACTCGACCGCGAAAGTGTCGATGAGATCGTCTGTTTGGGAGACACCGTCGGTTACGGAGCCGACCCGAACGCTTGCTGCGACCTCATCCGGGCCCGTGCGCGGCACACGATTTTGGGGAATCACGATGCCGCGGTCGCGGGGCGCATGGACTACAGCTACTACTACGACGCGGCACGTGAAGCCTTGGACTTACACGCTTCGATTCTCAGCGAGGAGAACCGGGCGTGGCTCCAGGAGCTACCGTACGACGTGCGAGAAGATGAACTGCATTTTTGCCACGGGTCGCCGGTCAACATCGACCAATTCGACTACATATTCAGCGTGGAGCAGGCCGAGACGTGTCTGCCGATTTGGGCGGGGCTCAGTCGACTCACGCTGATCGGGCACTCGCATCTGTGTAAGGCGTTCGCGATCACGCCGACGCGGGTCTACGAGGTCGTGTCGAAGAGCTTCGAGCTGCGCGACGGGTTTCGCTACGTCGTCTCGGTGGGGTCGGTTGGTCAGCCGCGCGATCAAGATCCCCGGGCGAGCTACACGATCTACGACACCGACACGCGGCGATTCGACTTTCATCGCGTTGAGTACGACATCTCGGCGGCGGCCCGGCGGATCTTCGAGTGCGAGGCGTTGTCGGACAACTTCGGCGCGCGGCTGTTCGTGGGCATGTAGTGGCGTCGCTGGGCACCGTGCGGCGGGCCGCGGTCGTCGACGCGATCTCTGCGATGGACGTCCGGTGGCGCCGGGTAGTCGCGCCTGTAACGTCGTTCGCGGCGGCTTGCGGCCCGAGTCGAGTCCACGCTCTCGCCAAGGCATTCGCGTCGCGTGGCGTCCATGTGGCGGGCGAGGTGCTTGCCCTTGTTGTCGCGCGAACGTCGAGGGCTTTGGCCAGCGGCCGTGGGTTTCAGGTCATGCGCTGGCCGTTTTGCGCGGATGGAAGGATTCATTCAAAAACCTCGGCTCGCACCTCTGGATTCTACGGACCCGGGTGCCGTAGATTCCCTGGCGCGGCCTCGCAGCAAAAGCGGTCGCACGGGGCGAAGGCCCGGAGGACCCGTGACGGATCGCATTCGAACTGGAACTTTGCCGTCGATCGAACGCTCGCGCGCCACAACCGCGAGCGGTGATGGGCTGGATCGCAACGGCGAGGCGATGACGGCGGGCCGCACGACGTCCCCCGCCGAAGGGTCCGAAGAGCTCGACGTCAACGACTTGTTGCGACTTGCGGCCGCAGAGCGTGACCCGGGCCAGGCTCTTGAGCTGTGTCTGCGAGCCCACGAGCTGGCGCCATGGCACGCGGAAGCGTCCGAGGCGGTGACCCGCGGCTATGAACGCGCGGGAGAATGGGTGGCGCTCGCCACTTGGCTGGAGCGACTCGCCGGCCGGCAACGATCGCGCGCGGGCCAGGCTCGTCAACTCGTCGAGCTGGCTCGGGTTTGCCGCGATCGACTCGGCGACGACGCGCGGGCGATCCAGGGCCTGCGTCAGGCCAGTACGGCCGATCCGAGCAACCGCGACGCGTGGCGGGAGTTGACGGTTGCGTACCTCGAGGCGGGCGACCTGCATCACGGGTTGTCAGCGCTCGATGGATTGATGGCCGCGTTCGAGGACCCGTCGACCGGGGCGGACGCGTGTGCCCTCGCCGCCACGCGGCTGGTGGCACGCGGGCGGGACGGCGCGACGACGGCGGTCGCCGTGGCGCGACGCGGCTTGCGATTGTCACCGTCGCATCCCGACTGTCAACGAGCGCTGGAACACGCGCTGCGAGCCGCCGGCGAACTCGAGACACTGGCGGCGGTGTGCCGCCACCACAGCGAGGCGACCCGTGACGAGGAACGCCGACACGAGGCGCTGCATCGCTTGGCCGACGTGCTTCACGAGGGGTTGAACCGTCCCGAGGAGGCGGCCCGTGTTTACGCTTCCATGGTGATTCGGGCGCCGACGCAACCCGGTGCCGTTGGCGGACTGGCTTTCCTCGACGAAGCCTCGCTCGACGCCGAGACGGCTGCCATCGCGTATGAACGCCTCGCGGCCGTCGGACCCGATCACGAACGAGCCGCGGCGGAGGTGGCCGCGGCTCGCATGCACCGCAAACGTGGGCGTCCCGAGGACGCTAGGCGTTGCTGCGAACTCGCTATCGCGCGATGCCCCGACGCTCCCGTGGTGCGCGAGGCCTGGCTGCAGCTGGCACTGGAGGCCAATGAGGTCGAGGCGGTGGTGGCCTGGGTGGGCGAGGGGGACCCCGCCGAACGATCTCGACGCGTCGCCATGATGATGTCGGCCTCGTCGGGTCTCGATCTCCGCTCGTCGTCGTCGTCGGCCCGTTGGCACCTCGCTGCGGCTCGGGCCGCGGACCACTTCGGACAGTCGCAAGCGTGCTTGGCCCATTACCGCCGCGCGCACGCGCTGGATCCCGCCTGCACCGACTCCATGCTAGAGCTTGGCCGTCGGGCGTTGCGCGTCGGCGACGTACCGGCCGCGATCACCCACCTGTCTCAGTTCGTCGCGGTCGAGCCCCGGGCGCAAGCGCGTTGGGCCGACGCGGCGGCCCAGTTGGCGCAATTGCAGTACGCACAGTCGCACGTGGAGCAAGCCAAGGAGCTCGCGGAACGGGTGGTCGACGAGTGGCCGGAACATCCCGCGGCGTTGCGTTTGCTCGAACGCCTGTACAGCGAGCAGGGGGCATCGGAACGGCTCGCCGACGTCAAGGTCGCGCTTTGTGCCCTCGACCCAGATGACGGCACCCGGTTTCTAGAGCTGGCGCAGTTATGTCGCGCTCTCAACGACACCGTCGGCGCGATCTCTGCCTACGCTGCGGCGGCGGAACGCGTGGATAACAAAAAGCCCGTGCTGTTCGCGTTGCTCGAGGTCGCGAAAGGAGCTGGGGTTTGGGAGCAGGCGTTGTCGGCCGTGCAAGCATTGGCCGATCTCGAGTCGGACGATGCGGCCCGTTTGGCGTATCACCGTGAAGCGGTGAGCATCGCCTCCGATCGGTTGAAGCGCCCCGCGGACGCGGTGCGCCATCTCGATGCGATCGTCGCGCTCGACCCGGGGGCCCCCGCCGTCTACGACCAACTCGAGGCGGCTTTGACCGCGGCGTCGGACTGGGCGCGGGGCTCGGTGCTTGAGCCGCATCTGGAGACACCGC
>QKPP01000316.1:28197-68221 GCA_006508105.1 Myxococcales bacterium FL481
GGACTGGGCGCGGGTCGAGCAATTGTATCGGCAACGAGTCGAGGCAAGCGAGTTGCCGCCGGCACGGCGACTCGCTTGGTGGCGCAAGCTCGCGGACTTGTACGACGAGAGGCGCCACGATGGCGCCGCCGCGATTCGGGCCTACGAGGAGATACTGCGACTCGAACCGGACGAGCCGCGGGCGCGCGAGCGGCTCGTGTCGCTTTACGACCAGCAGGCGGCGGTCGACATGGCCAGCTACGGCGAGCGGGCACTGCAACAGCACCATCGACGGCTAGCCCTCGAGCCCCACGCGGCCGACAGCCTGCATGCGCTGTTCGACTTGTACCAGCGCCGTGGCGACCTCGATCGGGCCTACTGTGCGGCGTCGGTTCTGGTCCTGCTGCGCCAGGCATCGACCGTCCAGGCACGCGTCGTCGAGCGCTATCGCCAAACCGAACTCGTGCCATCCCGTTCCGTGCTGCCCGAGGCCGCCGTGCGCCGACACTTGCTGGACGAGGATCTCGATGCCGAGTTGCTGACACTGTTCGCTTTGCTGTCCCCCGCTTTGGTCCAAGCGCAGGCCACCCGGCTCCCGGCGCCGCTGCGACGGCGTACCCCGATCTCGCCGGCGAGCGACCCGTCAATGCTCGGGCGCGTCGTCGACTATGCGCGGCGCGTACTCGGCGTGGCGGCGCCGGATGTGTATCTACACCCGGACTTGGGCTCGGACTACGCGTTGGCGGCGGTCCGCGATCCGCAAACGAAACACGCCAAAGTCGTGCTGTGGATCGACGATGCGACGCTCAAGGCGCGCAATCCATTGCCGTTCGCGTTCGAGCTGGGCCAGCAACTCCTCGGGCTGTTCGCGCCGTTTCAACCCGCGTATTTGCTCCAGCATTCGACCCGAGACCTGCACGACTTGCTCGCCGCGGGGCTGCGTCTTGCCGACCCGGGATGGGGAGCGGGTGATCGCGGAGTGGAGACGTGGGAGCGACGACTCGCCCCCCACATTCACGACGGCGCTCGGCAGGCGTTGGTGCCGGTCGCGCGGCGATTCGTGAATGCCGGTGGGGTGGCTGATCTCGCTCGGTTCAACCGCGCCGTGCAGCGCAGTGCGTTGCGGGCCGGTTTGACACTGTGCGGCGAGGTCTCGGTCGCCGCGGAGTCGATCGCCAAGGGGCGTCCCGCGGTGATCCAGCCGTTGGATCGCAAAGCGCAGCTGCGCGAGTTGATCTGTTTTGCGGCTAGTGAGGACTACTTCGCGTTGCGGGCTCGGCTTGGCCTGCGTCGCGACGCCTGGCACGAGGGCCGCCCCCGCACGGTGCTCCCACCCCCGATGGGATCGTCGTCGACGGCCTGAGACGGTCGGACGGCGTTGTTGACCCCCACGAGGCGCGACGGGAACCGTCGCGCCGCTCGGCGTGGGCCCAGCGGCCAATCGCGGGGCATCACGCTTCGTCGCGAGGACTCGGGGGAAGTGCGCAGTTCGCGAGGCAAAATCGTCCGTCCGCGATCCGTTGGGAGTCACCGGCGACTACCCCCGACGGTGGGGCACATGCCCCACCAAGACGCCGCTGCGCGAGGCCACGAGTGTCGCCCGCGCTCCCATGCTCTGTGAGGTTGTACATGAGGAACATTCCCTGCCCATCCAACAAACCCCTGCGCCGCGTTGTCGCGGGCGGCTCGATTCTCCTCGCCCTGGGCCGCGCTCCGGCTGTGGTCCAAGCCGGCGACTGCGAAGACTTCGACTGTGGGAGCAACGGTCCGGACGTTCATGACGGGCTCCCGTTCGGCGCGTTGCGACTCGACGGGATGGCGAACGGATCCAACTACCGCGCGCGAACGATCCTCATCGACGAGGAGCGCTACGATCTCGTCATCGCGAGAGACGGCTCACTGGAGGCCCATGCTCGCGCGGACATGGGCGGCAGGCGTTCGTGGGCCGAATCCGCACAACGCCGCGTGCTTGCTGGTGAGAAGCTGATTGGCGCGCAGATCGTCGTGGAGAACGAAGTGGAGAACTTGACGCATCTGCTCCGCATCGACGACGCGGCCAAGGATGGGCACTACTGGACCAACAACGACGAGGTGTTTTGGCGTTACGACGTGCGGTACCTCTCCCCACAAAACCATGCCTTCCCGATCTGCGCGGTGCCGTCGGACGCGGACGCTGACCGAGCGCGAACCTTCGGTCGGGCGTCGGTGCTGTCCGGAGACCTGGCGGGCATCCTCCACGTCGCACACGAGAGCTGGAGCTTCGTCTGTCACGACAAGGGTCTATTGAAGATGAAGAAGCTGGGCTACGACCCGGCGTCGACCCCTGAGGAAGTGCAGCGCGTGGTCCTCAGCGCCCTGGGGGCTCGCTATTTCTTTTTGGATCCCGGCCTCCGCGGCGCTTCGTTCACCGTTTCGGGTATGTCGATTGGCTGGCAAAGCCGCCAGCAGTCGGCGGCGGTGCTGGGTACGGCACCCAAGGGCGCGGTCTGGTGGATCGAGGGCGTGTGGACCGAAGACGGCCTGGCGTGCCTGGGAGCCCCGCGGCTGTACACGCGGGCGCACGTCGAGTCGGTCGTCGGTCCGGAGAACATGCCGCCTCGCTGCGAGCTATTCGGCCAAGATCCGTTCGGCGTGTACCCCGACGCGGAAGTCGTCACTTGGCGGCTGGTGCCTCCGGCTCGCTGAGTTCGGGGCGTTCGCGGTTCGTGTCGCCCGCGCGTTCGGCGGTCCCGGGGGCCGGCACAACCGCTCGCCGGTTGGCTGGCGTCGGCCTCGTGCAGATCTTGCGTTTTGATCGCGGCTCGCACTGCCCAGGTTCGTAGGCGATGGATCAAGCGCGTTCGTCCGCTGGTGACCTCACGCCGTCTTCTCGCGGACAGGCGTCGGCCAAGGGTCAAGCCCCCGAGGCCCCCCGCTCGTCGAGCGCGCATAGGTCCGCCGAGATCGAGGACGTACTGGGGCTGTCGAACTCCCGTCGATGGCAACGGCTCGCTTGGTGGGCTGGGGCGGGCGCGCTGGTCCTCGCGAGCACGGCGGGGGTGCTGGCGTGGCGGAACGCACGCGATGCGGACGACGGCATTCGGTGGCAACAAGTCGAGCTCGATCGCGGGCCGATCGTGGTCAAGGTCAGCGCGACCGGAAGCCTGGCGCCGAAGCGGAGTGTGAGCATCGGGGCCGAAGTATCTGGTCGCGTGGCCGAGGTGCTTGTCGATCACAATGACACGGTCTCGCAAGGGCAGGTTCTCGCCCGTCTGGAGCTCGACACGTTCACCAACAACCGGCGGGAAGCTCAGGCCTCGCTTCATGCCGCGAGCACCGATGTGGCACGATCTCGTGCCAGCTTGCATGAGGCCGAGTTGAACGCGACACAGGCCGAGAAGCTGGCAAGAAGCCGGATCATTTCGGAGACCGAGTTAGTCAAGTCGCGAACCGCGCTAAGCGTGGCCAAGGCGGCCCTTCGTAGCGCCCGCGCGCAACTGAGTATTGCCAAGATCCGCGTTGAACAAGCTGAGGATCAGCTCGAAAAAGCGGCGATGACCAGTCCGATCGACGGCACCGTCTTGCGTCGTGCGGTGGAGCCGGGCAATACGATCGCCGCGACGCTGCAAGCCCCCGAGCTATTCGTCGTCGCGGAGGACCTGCGTTCGATGACACTCGAACTGGCCATCGATGAAGCCGACGTCGGGGCGCTTGCCGTCGGTCAGTCCGCGAGCTTCACGGTCGACGCCTGGCCCGACCGCCAGTTCCCAGCCAGGCTCACGAAAGTCTTCTACGCGCCGACGACCGTTGATGCCGTCGTCACCTACACCGCCGAGCTCGAGGTGGACAACCGCGAGTTGCGGTTGCGTCCGGGCATGACGGCCACGGCCGAGATCGTTACCCGCACTCATCAAGACGTGCTGCGGGCCCCGAACACAGCTCTACGGTTTACGCCCCCGCCCGACGATGTAGGAGGCGGCGGTTTCCAGCTGGGGCGACCCGGCCCGCGAAAGACCCGCGCGAGTCGGTCCGCGCTTTGGGTACTGCGCGACGAGGCGCCGGTGGAGGCCGATGCTTCGTTGGGCGACACCGATGGCTATTTCACCGCGGTCACGTCGAGCGAATTGTCGGCCGGCAGCCGTGTGCTCGTAGGATTCTCGAAGGGGGAGAAGCGGTAACCGTGCGTTCCCCGAGCTCGCCGTCGCCGCTGATTCGGTTGCGGGGACTGTACAAAATCTACGGTACCGGAACCGCAGAAGTCCGGGC
Source organism: Myxococcales bacterium FL481 (assembly GCA_006508105.1). Classification (GTDB taxonomy): domain Bacteria; phylum Myxococcota_A; class Polyangia; order Nannocystales; family Nannocystaceae; genus FL481. The sequence goes on from QKPP01000316.1 coordinate 32,422, forward strand.
GCTCGATGGGGTTGATCTCGACATCCACGAGGGCCAATTTGTTGCGATCATGGGGGCCAGTGGGTCGGGCAAATCCACGTGTATGAACGTGCTGGGTTGTCTCGATACCCCGACTCGGGGCAAGTATCTGTACCGAGGCGTGGACGTTGGCGGACTGAGCCGCGATCAAAGGGCGCTGCTGCGGCGTCACTACCTCGGGTTCGTGTTCCAAGCGTTCAACCTGCTCGCAAGAACGAGCGCCCTTGAAAACGTGGAGATGCCCCTCATCTACCGCGGCGTAGGTCGATCCGAGCGCCGCCGGCTCGCAAGGCATGCGCTCGATCGCGTGGGGGTTGGCGACCGCGCAGACCACAGCCCGGCGGAGCTATCCGGCGGCCAACAGCAGCGGGTGGCGCTGGCGCGAGCCCTGGTGACAAGCCCCCACACGCTGCTTGCCGACGAGCCCACCGGCAACCTCGATTCCAAACGCAGCGCTGAGATCTTGACGTTGCTCTCCGCATTGAATGAGGAGCAGCGGATCACGATTCTGATGGTCACGCATGAAGCAGAGTTCGCAGCCTACGCCCAGCGTGTGCTCTGGTTCAAAGACGGACGAATCGTCAGGGACGGGCCGCCAGATGAGGTCTTGGCGTGATCTTGTGGAGCACGATTGTCCTCGCGTTCAAGGCGATCGCTCGCAATCGCATGCGGTCGCTGTTGACCGCCCTTGGGGTGGTCATCGGGGTGGCGAGTGTCATCGGCATGGTCCACCTGGGCCAGGCCGCGACGCAGTCCGTCACCGGCCAGATCTCGAGTCTCGGATCGGGCTTGCTGTACGTGCTGCCGGGCACGAGTCGGCGCGGTCCAGCGGCCGTTAGCGGCGCGGCCGAGAGCTTTGCCTCGGCCGATGTCGATGCGCTCAAGCGCGACATCTTGGGCGTGCACGTGGCCCCGGTGACTTCACAACGCGCGTTGCTGGTGTACGGCAATGCCAACTACGCCACGACCGTGACAGGTACTGACAATGGTTTCTTCTTGACGCGAGATTGGGAGTTGTCTCAAGGCCGATCGTTCGAAGCCCGCGAACTCTCGAGGGGCGCGGCCGTGTGCGTCGTGGGCCAAACGGTCGTCGACGAGCTCTTCGCGGGCGAAGACCCCATTGGTGACTCAATGCGCGTTGGCAAGGCAAGCTGCAGCATTATTGGGGTCTTGACCTCCAAAGGGAAGAGCTTCGGAAACGACCAGGATGAGATCGTACTTATGCCGTTGCGAGCGGTACAACGTCGATTGGCGGGCACCACCGATATTCACCTGATCTACGTGTCGGTCTCGTCTGCGGCTCAGACGAGTACCCGCGCGGTGAAGCTCGCAATCGAGGAACTCCTGCGTGAGCGCCGGCGGATTCGCGACGGGGAGGAGGATGACTTTCACGTTCGTGACATGGAAGACATCGCCAACACGCTTTCTTCGACGACCTCGATTCTAACGGCTCTGCTCGGGGCCGTGGCTGCAGTGAGTTTGCTCGTGGGCGGTATCGGTATCATGAACATCATGATGGTCTCGGTCACCGAACGAACGCGAGAAATCGGTATTCGTCTCGCCATCGGTGCTCGCGGCCGCGAGGTATTGTTGCAGTTCCTGGTCGAGGCGGTGGCCGTGTCCGTTCTCGGCGGGGCCTTGGGGGTTGTCGTCGGCGTGGTCGGAAGCTGGTACGCGGTGCGCCAGCTCAAAATGGAGTTCGTCGTTTCGCCCGACATCATCGGACTGGCGTTCGCGTTTTCCGTGATCATCGGCGTCGTGTTTGGCTTCGTCCCCGCCCGCAAGGCGGCACGCCTCGATCCGATCGAGGCGCTTCGACACGAGTAGACTGGGCGCGCGGTCGAGGGGGCCACTCGTTGGGCGGCCGCACTCGGGGTCGTGGAGCGTCCGTGCAGGAACGGGACGACCCAGGCCGAGTGCATGGCCCGGTGCGCGACGATTGGAAAGGCGGCTCGTTGCGGGAATGCGGCCCGGCCCGACTGCGATGTTCGCTACGTTCGGGCCAGCTCCGCACTCAATCCCGCCACCGTTCGGACGAAGCTGCCCCGAGTGGTGCCGGAAGACCATGAGCTGCTGGCCGCGCTCGACGAGGCGCTCTGCGTGGCCGAGTTGACCCCGGAGGGGACGATCATGGCCGCAAACGAGAACTACGCTCGGCTGTTCGGCTACTCGACATCGCAGCTCATCGGCCGGTCGCGGTCGGCCCTGCTCCCGTTCTCCGAGCGCCGAAGTCCGGAACAGGCGGCGTTGTGGCGATCACTGGCAAGGGGGCAGCGCTTGGAGACCGAATTTCGCGCCATGCGGCGTACGGGCGGTGACGTCTGGATTCGCGGCTCGTATCACCCCGTCATGGACGCCAACGGGACGCTGACGCGCGTCATCGAGCTAGCGCGCAACATCACGGACAAGGTTGCCGCCCTGTATGACCTACAAGAGCGTCTCCGTGCGGTGCAACGGTCGAGTGCGATTCTCGTGGTGACTCCCGATGGCGACATCGTCAGTGCAACCCCGAAGTTCTTGGAGATACTCGGGCGCACCGAGTCTGAGCTCTCGGATACCCTGTATGCGGAGCTGCTGCCCGAGCAGAGACGGTTCGAGCACGCCGAGCTGTGGGAGCGACTCCTTGATGGAAACACGGAAGACGGGGAGTTCGTCCACTTGGCTCCCGACGGGACCGAGTTGTGGGTGAGGGCGACATACTGCCCGACGCGAGACTCGACGGGCCGGGTTGTCGCGATTGAAGTCCACGCTCAGGACGCCACGACGGAGAAGCGAGCCACCACCGCACTCGACCAGCTAGGCAAAGCGTTGGAGCGCTCGACCTATATCGCCGAGTTTTCGCCGCAGGGGACGATCCAACGGGCGAACCGACGCTTTCTGAGCATTCTGGGCTACGGTCAGGGCGAGATCGTAGGCCGACACCACGAGATATTTGTGGCCGAGGAAGAGAGCGAGTCGGCGAAGTACCGTCAGTTTTGGGACAATCTTCGCCAGGGGGTGTTCCAGGCCGGTGAGTTCGAGCGGTTCGACAAGCGAGGCAAACCGGTCTGGATTCGCGGGTCCTACAATCCGGTGTTCAATCTGGCGGGGGAGGTCGAGAAGATCGTCAAGGTGGCGTTCGACGTCACGGCCCAAAAACAGGCAGAAGAGGACTTGAAACGCCGGACCGTCGAACTGGAGCACGCGCGCAACAGCGCTGAGGAGGCGGCGCGAGCCAAATCTAGCTTTCTCGCCCGGATGAGCCACGAGATCCGAACCCCGCTCAATGGGGTGATCGGCCTCGCCAACCTCGTGCTTCAGGGTCAGCTCGAACCACCGCAGCGCGAGCAGATGGAGACCTTGGTTGATTGCGGGGAGGGCCTCCTCGATGTCATCAACGAGCTGCTCGACTTTTCCAAACTCGAGGCCGGGAAAATGGAATATGAGCACGCCCCATTTCGCCTTATCGATTCCGTGCGCCAGATCGTGGCAGTGTTCCAGGCGAGAGCCGAATCGAAAGGCTTGGTGCTCGCGTTCGAGGTGGCTGACGGTGTGCCTGACGTGGTGATGGGAGACGCGGCGCGCGTTCGACAAATCGTGACGAACCTCGTGGGCAACGCGTTGAAGTTTTGCGAAGAGGGTGGGGTGACCGTTCGACTCCGACGCGGCTACCAAGTCGGATGGACCGAGATCGACGTTCATGACACCGGGGTCGGGATCTCGACAGCTGCCCAGGAGACGCTGTTCGAGGCCTTCCAACAGGGCGATCGGCCCGGGCGAGGGGGAACCGGCCTCGGCTTGACGATCTCCAAAGAGTTCGCCGAGGGCATGGGGGGATCGCTGGCTTGCGACTCGAAGGTGGGGTCGGGATCGACGTTCACCGTCAAACTACCTCTTCCGGCGACCGAGGAGCCTGCCCCGGCGCGACCATCGGGCTGGAGGAAGCTCGATCCCACCACGGCCGAACGCTACCCGCTCTCGGTGCTCATCGTCGACGACAACGCAGTGAACCGACTGGTCGCCGAGCGCTTGTTTCGGCGCATGGGATACAGTCCGGTCGTGGCGCAGAATGGACAAGAGGCGCTCGCACAGTTCGAGTCGCGACCGTTCGACCTTAGCCTTGTGGATCTGAACATGCCGGTGATGGGAGGGATGGACTTCGTGGCCGAGGCTCGTCGCCGGGAGCTGAGTGGATGGATGGTGGCTTGCACGGCCGACGTGTTGGAGGAGACCCGCCGCGCCTGCCTTGAGGCGGGCTACCACGCGGTGCTTGCGAAGCCGATCGAGCTGTCTCGCGTCGCCGAAGTGCTGGTCGATGCGTTCCAACACTCAGGTGCCGCGGGCGAGGCCGCGTAGCTTCGCTGGTCGCCGTCGACGCGTCGATGTGGTCCGGATCTCCCCAAGACGCAGCGGCGGTGATGGCGGCATAGTGTCCCCTGTCGAGCCAGCTGTACTTCAACCGCCTCTCCGGCTTCGAGTCGGTCACCGATGCCGAGGCGCAGCAGCTGGTCGACCGGGTACGAGGTTCGATTGAGCGTCGCGCCGCCGCCCGGACGGGGCGGTTTGTGGCTCGCTGGTGCGGAGCACGGAGGGCGGTATCGACGGGGCCCCGACGGCGCTCGCCAGCTGTTCCAGGGCCTGTTCGGCGACTCGGCACCGCCGCTCGACCGTGGCGGCGTGGCGATGTTGCAGCCACCGGCGAAAGCCATCTCGGGCTTGGCGGAGCGACCGGCGAGCGAGCGCGAGGCGTCCCACTCGCCAAGCGCTCAGTCCGCGGCCGAGGTATACCTCGCCGCGCCAGCGCTGCTCGTACCAGTGGTCGGATTCTGGGTGATCGTCCACGATGGCTTGAAACCTCGTCAACGCCGCGCGTGCATCGTCGCGAAACAGCGCGGCGTATCCTTGGGCGAGGGCGTCGAGTTCGCCGAGCGTACCGCGGGCCCCGGACGCGGGGACCACCCGCCGGACCGCCGCCATGCGCGACGCCGCTTGCACCGGATCTCCGAGCGTCGCGTCGAGCAGGCCGAGGTAAAAGAAGCACTTCGACGCCCGGGCGTAGTCACGGAATTGCTCTAGCTCTCCGCACGTCGCCGCGAGCCGTCGGTGGGCGCGGGCCGGGTCGACCGTGTCGAGCCCCGACAACAACTGGGCGCGCAGCGTGTAGGGGTGGCGTTCGCCGAGTCGATCTCGGAGCATCTGCAGTGCGTCCGCGAGTAAGGCTTCGCGTCGATCGGGCTCGGGGGTCACCATGGCCAGGTTGTGCCAAGCCGAGACCAGCTCGACGTGTTCGAGCGTCGTCGCGGCTCCGTCGACGGCTTGGTCGAATAGGGTCTGGGCGTGCAATCGGTCACCGTGGGTGAGGTAGAGCACGCCGAGATTGTTCAGCATGAGGTTGCGAGCGAACGCCGACGGGGGGAGTTGCGTCGCCAGGGCGAGTGCGATCGTTCCCAGATCGATCGCTCCCTGTGCGTCTCGCTTGGATCGCACGAACAACAGTCGCGCCAGCGCTTCGACCCCCAGCTCGTGTCGACCGGCCGCGAGGTGGATCGCCGCCGCGCGCTCGAGGTAGGTCGTCGCTTGCTCCCTCGCCTCGCTGGTGTTGATGTGCATCGCGGCTCGGCCCGCGACGAGGAGGGCCTCGCCGTGAGCCGGTTCGTAGCCCGTGTTCTCAGCTCGTCGTACGGCTTGCTCGGCGAGGTCGAGCGCCGAGGGGTATCGCCCCGCCGCGAATCGGGCCGAGGCCTCGTCGAGGGTGTCGCGTAGCGCCTCGACGCGATCCGCGAGCGCTTCTCCCGATGGTCGTGGTGGCTGCGCGAGCAGGTCGCTCGGGTCTTCACAAGTCGCCGTGGACGGCAGGGCATCCACGACCAGCACCGCCTTGTCGGCGGGGATGACCGAAGATCGGGTCAACAGCGCCAACGCGCTGGCGAGCGCCGACTTCCGGCGTTCCAGGCAGCCGAGCTGCTGGCGGTACAACTCGAGGGGCTGATCACCGTCCCAGTGATCCTCACAGGCGCGTCGGTTCGTCGCGGCCCAAGACTCGGCGTAGCGCTCGAGGCCGTTGACGATGTGCCCACGGGCTTGCTCGACATAGCTGCCAGGGGGGGCCGCGAAGCGCTGCCACACCACGTGCCGTCGGGCCTCGTTCCAAACGGACGCCAACTCAAGCCCGGCCTCCTCACATGGCCCGGTCGAGGTCTCGTGCCGATGCCACGCCGCGCCGGTCCCGACGAGCCCCACCGCCAGCACGCCGACGGCAACGCGACGCTGAACGCGATGGCGGGCCGATTCCAGGGCGTCGACGAGCGCGTCCATGTCGGCAAATCTGCGGGACGGCTCGTCCGCGAGGCCACGGCGCAGCAACCGATGGATCTGCAGTCTATAGCCCGGGGAGAGGAAGTCACGGAACCGATGCAGCAGCCGTGGCCGCGTCGTCGACGACGGGCCGTCCCGCAGGGACTCGAGGCTCTCCGACAACGCCACGCAGAAGCTGAACTGATCGCTACGCGGGCTCGGGGCGGCGCCACGTAGGATCTCCGGCGCGACATATCCCGGCGTACCCGACACGGGAGGCGAAGGCTGAGTTGCGCCGACCGCATCCGAGTCTCCGCGGTCGTCCGCGTCAGCGCAGCGGCCGGTGGGATCGACCCCGCGGGCCAGGCCGAAGTCGACGACACAGACGCGGCCGGCCCCGCTGACCAACACGTTCTCCGGCTTGAAGTCGCGATGGGTCAGTCCGGCCCGATGCACCGCCGCCAATCCGCGCCCGGCTTGCACAAACGCGTCGATCAGGCGTCGGTCCTGGTGCCACCGTGGCTTGGCCGCGAGCTGGTGCACCCACTCACGCAGGGTTTGGCCGCGGATAAACTCCATCGCGATGAACACTCGACCCTCGTGCCGGCCGATCTCGTAGACTTGCACCACGTTGGGATGCGAAAGCTGGGCCAACGTGCGCGCTTCTTCCATCAGACGGGTCTCGGCGCGGGCGTCCCCGAGTTGGTCGGTGCGCACGAGCTTGAGCGCGAGTTTGCGGTCGAGCTGCTCGTCGTAGGCCACGTAGACCTCGCCCATGCCGCCTTGTCCCACGCGCGAGAGCAAGACGTAGCGACTGACGCGAAACGGCTCGATCGGGCGCGCAAACAGGGCCGCCCGTACGGCTCGCTTGCGCAACTCGCCCGCGACGGCCGCGTTCGGTGCTTCGGGAATCACGGAGGAGGGACGCACGTTGGCCGCTCGAATACGCACGGTCACCGCCAATGTACACGTCGCAGCTACCGTCGGGGAGTGGCGCCGGCTTGAACCAGTGTTCTGGGAGGCCTGAGGGGACTACCCGACCCTGCGTCGCGACCAGCCTCCAGCATCCAGCGGATCTGACGCGGACCGAGTCACTCGTTTTCCGGCGACGGGGAACTACCCCTGGGAGTGGAGGCACCGCTTCACGGCTCGACCTCGATGTGGACTTCGTCATGACTCCCCGAATCTCCAATGATGCTGAACTCCTCGAACGCTGGCGGCATGGTGATCAAGCTGCCGGTGAAATGCTTTTCGAACGCTACTACGTCCAAGTGGAGCGCTTCTTCATCAACAAGGTGGGTCCGGATATCGACGACTTGATCCAAGAGACCTTCGCTGCCTGCGTGACCTCGCGCGAGCGGCTTGCCGACGCGAGCCGGTTTCGGTCGTATCTGTTTGCCGTCGCCTATCGCGTGTTGTTCGGCTATCTGCGCACGAAGTATCGTCGGCAACCGTTTGTGGATCTGGAGCAGGTTTCGGTTCGGGACTTGGCGCCAGGGCAGGGCACGATCGAGGCGGGCCGAGCCGAACAGCGACTGTTGTTGGAAGCGTTGCGAAGTTTGCCAGTCACGGGGCAAGTACTGATCGAGCTGCACTACTGGGAACGTCTCACGACCACCGAGATGGCCGAGGTTCTCGGCATCCCGTTGGGTACGGTTCGAGGGCGACTGCGACGGGCCCGCGGTCAGCTGGGCGAGGTGCTCGGGCAGCTCGAAGCATCCCCCGGGCGACTCGCCACGACGTTTTCCAATCTCGACGACTGGGCCGCGCGCTGTCGCGACCGGGCCGCTCGCCCCGCGGCTGACCGGCGGACGTAACGAGACCACACGTCGGTGGCGACGCCGACGACGGCACGGTCTTGCGCCGGGCTCCGTTCGACCAGCCCGCGCGACTATCCCAGGGCCGGGAAGCGCGAGCTTTTCGATCCGGTGGCCGCAAGCGCGGCTTGGGCGTCGGCCACCCACATTATCCACGGCGCGAGGGCAGCGTCGCTGACGTTGGTCGCCGCCGTGATGCGAACACCGTGATGCGAACACCGTCATGCCTCATCAGTGGCGGACGGAGAGGCGACGGTCGTCGGGGGGGAATCTCGGCGCAGATCCTTCGGGGTTCGGCAAACTCCTCTCGCCACCGAACAAGTTGCGCGGCCAGTTGTTGGACTTTCGCGTCGCCCGGCGCCAAGCTGGCGTGGCTTCTCCGCTGTGTCTCGCGACGGCAGCTAACGAAAGGTGGACCCAATGGAATGGTTTTCTCGAGCTTCCAATCGGCCTTCGGCTGCGCCCACCACGGAACGTCAGACGGACCAAGGTCGCGTCGTCGGGTTCTTGGCGGAAAACGGGGGGCAGGTGTGGCGTGGGATCCCGTTTGCGGCTTCGACTGCGGGCGCCAACCGGTGGCGCGCGCCGCAGCCGGCGCCGGCGTGGGACGGCGTGCGTGAAGCCATCGATCCCGCCCCCCGCTGCGCCCAGTTGACCAACGAGTTCGACAAGAACGAAGGGCACGAACCAGGGCAGGTCATCGGTACCGAAGACTGCCTCACGCTGGATATCTACAGTCCAAGTCACGCTTCCGCGGGATCTGTGCCGGTCATGGTGTGGATCCACGGCGGCGGCAATGTGTGGGGGCGATCGAGCAAGTACGACGGGTCCCGCCTCGCCAACAACGAAGCGGTGGTCTTGGTTGCGGTGCAATACCGCGTCGGCCCGCTCGGGTGGTTCGCCCACGAGTGGCTCCGTCGCTCGGCCGAGACGCCCGAGGACGCGGCGGCGTGTTTTGCTTTGCTGGATATCATCGCCGCGCTGAGGTGGTTGCGCGACAATATCGCGAGGTTCGGTGGCAACCCGGATTGCGTGACCATCTTTGGCGAAAGTGCGGGCGGGCACAACGTGGTCGCCCTGTTGGCCTCCCCGTTGGCGCGTGGTCTGTTTCACCGCGCAATTGTACAGTCCGGCGTGTTCGACAGCACCCCTCGCGGCCACGCCGAGGGGGAAACGGGAGATCTCGTCAACCCGGCGCAGAGAATCGTAGAAAGACTGGGGGTCCCCGACGCGAAGGCGCTGCGAGCAGTTCCCGTGGCGCAGCTTTGGCAGGCGTACGAGCGGGGCTCGGGCTTCGTCGATGTACCGCGCGTCATTCAAGATGGCGTCGTGCTCCCCCGCGGCCCCATGCGCGAGGCATTTGCCTCCAAAGCTACATTCGCTGCAGTGCCCATCATGATGGGTACCAATCACGATGAGATGAAGCTCTTCTACATGCGAGACGATCGCGTGACGAAACGTCGGTTGGGCGTGTTCGTGGTCGCGCGGGATCAGCCGGCCTACGATGCACTGACCCGCTATCTGACGCGATTGTGGAGAATTCGTGCGGTCAACGAACCGGCCGCCATGATGCACGCCGCCGGGCACGATGCTGTGTACGCCTACCGATTCGACTGGGACGACGGCGGCCGGGTGTTGTTCACCGACTTTCACGAGCTTCTCGGCGCGGCCCATGGGTTTGAGATCCCGTTTGTATTCAATCGCTTTGAGCATCTCGGCGACGCGGATCGGTTCCTCTTTCAAGATCGTACGGCGGAGGACCGGGAGCGCCTCAGCCGTACGATCGGCGCGTACTGGGCTTCGTTCGCGCGGGATGGAGTGCCCTCGTGCCGCGAAGCCAGTCCTTGGCCCGAGTTTGGCGATTGCGACGGATCGTTTCTTCGGTTCGACACCGCGGCGGGTGGTGGGATCGAGGTTATCCGTGGTTGTGATCAGTTCTCTGCGTTGATGGCGGACCTTCGGGCGGAGACGCGGGTGGACCGATCGTTTGTGGTCGAGGAGATGAATCGGTGGATGTTCGGGCAGCCGGTGCGCGAGCAGATCTTGCGCGCGATGGAGTAGCGGCGGGTCCGGGTCGTGGTTCGCGTGGTTCGCGTGGTTCGGCGGGCCCTCGGGGCGGGGTCGACCGGCTAGTCGCGGGCGCGCAAGCGCAGGCCGGAACGCATCGCCCGGTGGGCCGTCTCTCGACTGATCATCCCGCGAAGCTGCATGCGTCGCACCTGCTCGCGCAGCTCGGCGCGCCAGGGGGCGGGGGCGCGGCCCGAGGCAAACCGGCGGCTGAGGGGGACGGGTGCGGGGGCCAGCGCCGCGACATGGAGGGCCTGGAGCAACTCCAGATGCTCCGGATCGGTGCCGAAGTGGTAGTGCGCGGCCTCGTGGACTCCGTGCACCCCGGGGCCGAGCTCGATGATATTGAGATACAGCTCCAAGATCCGCGATTTCGACAGTTCAGATTCGAGTCGAGCGGCCAAAATCGCTTCCTGCAGTTTGCGGGCAAGCGTGCGCTGACCGCCAAGCCACAGATTGCGCGCCGTTTGCTGAGTAATCGTACTCGCGCCGCGCGAGACTCGGCCAACGCCCAGATTGTACCAAAACGCTCGGGCCATCTGTTCCCGATCGAACCCGTCGTGTTGCCAAAACGCGGAGTCTTCCAGCACCACGAACGCCCGGCCGAGCTGGGGGACTTGCACCAGGGGCGTGAACGCGGGGGACTCGATGCCGAGGATCCGTTCGATCTTGCTGCCATCCGCTTGCACGAAACGATGGCGGTAGGCGCCCTTGAGCGCCTCGAGGTCGATGTTGGGGGCATCCGCGACGACACGGCATCGCTCCAGCAGGGGGAAGTCGACTTCCAGCTCTCCGAGTGGCGCCTCGACATGATCGGTGCTCGCGGGCAGCGAGGCGACGACGTCGCGGGAGAAGGCGACTTTGAAGTTGGCACCGAGCTCACCGTCGACGCGCATCCCCTCCAGCAGCGGGGCCAGTCCTTGGGGCAACGCGTCGAGGAGGTCTTGACAGGGCGTGGTGGGCAGCCGGACGGTCCACGCGGTCGTGTTGGGTCCGAGGCGTCCCGACAGCTCCGTGGTCACCTGGCGATGCGACAGCTGGGCTTGCACGGCCCAAACGCTGGCGCGGTAGCCGATGGTCCCGGTCAAGCCCACGGTGGCGAACCGCAAGGGGTCGCGGGCGAGTAGACGGTGGTGCACCGTGGCATCGGCGACTTCGAACCCATCGAACGCGACGTGCCACGACCGGGGGCCTCGGTCGATCTTCGCGCGGCCGGACGCCGTGGCGTCTCGCCAGGCTTCGCGCCAATGCGAAGGGAGGGGCCAGCTCGCGAGGGTCGCCAGCGGGAACGCATGGGCTTCCACGCGCAGCTCAAAGCGATCGGGACGGGGTTGCGCTCCCAGCCGAAGGATCGCTGACCCGTCACCGGACGTGATCTCGAGTCGAGTTCCTCGGGCCTGGCGGAGCCCGCCGATGTGCAGTTGCGGGCCTTGCCGCGGCGTCAGGTCCAACGAGAACCCCACGTCGTCATCCGGCGTCGCACGGGCCTCGGCTCGATAGGCACCGAGCGGTTGCCCGTCCCACTCGAGCTCTCCGCGAGCTCGAAGGTGCCAGGCTGGGCCCGGCAGCAGGTCCACAGCGATGTCGTCGACGAACGCCCGGCCGGGGCGATCCGTGTCGACCGCGATCGTTCCCGTGGCGTGCAACCGCAGAGGAAGGGGAGGATTGAACGGCAGCGTGGGCCGTGGCGCTTGCGTTTCGGCCGATGGGGGCGCGGCAGCCCGGTCGCGGTCGGTGGCGCGTCGCGGGGGCGCGCGAGTCTTGGTGGCGAGGATCAAGCGGCTCCCCTCCACGTCGTCGAGCGCGACGTGAAGGCCATCGTAGTCCAGGTACGCACGCACCCGCGCGCTGCGAAACTGGCCCTGGGCCAGATCGATCGCGACGTCGCGCAGCACCAGCGCGTTCGCGTGGAGGTCCACGCCGACGGGGCGGCTCGGCTGCCCGAGGCGGCCGCCTATCCGGGCGACGGCCGCTCGGTGTAGCTGCCACGGCCCGACGAACGCGATCGCGACCGCCATCAGGCGGAGGAGGACCCAAGCGGACGCGGCCGCGCGGCGTCGTGTGGCGCCGGCCACCTTCTCCCCGTTCAACTCGCGTGTAGGCTCGCCGTCGGGGCCATGCCCGGCCGGTCCTGCCGGTGACAGACCGAGATCAGTTCCTCGATCAGTTGCCGGTAGCCGAGGCCCGCGGCCCTGGCCACCCGGTTGACGACGCTCTCGCGGTGCAGGGGCGGCAGTGGCTCGACCTCAAGGATGAACTCGTTGTCGCGGGGATGGAGCAGCACGTCCACTCGGCACACGCCGCGATGGAGCCCAAGTCGATCGGCGGCTCTTTGCGCGAGGTTGTAGATACCTTGCTGCGCGATCGAGCTGAGACTCGGCGGGGTCGACATCAGCTCGTCGTCGAGCTGCATCGCTCCCAACACCTTGCCGTGAAGCAGCACGACTTGGATCTCCGTGCCCGCGACATGGCGCTCCAACACCAACTCTTGGGTGCCAGCGCGCCGGGCCTTCGCAATACACTCGTCAAGCGCCTGCGCCGACTCGACGAGCACCTGCCCGAGGCCGAAGCTGGCCCGACGCGGCTTGAGCACACAAGGCCAGCGGATGGGGACTTGCTGCGGGCCGGGGGCGGTCGCCGGGACGAGGGTGGAGGCCGGAACCGGCACGTTGTGGTGCTGCAGGATCTCGCGGCAGTTCCACTTGTCGTATGCGGTTGCGATCCGATCGGGGTCTGGCCCGGCGTACCCCAATGAAGCGGAGCGCATTCGCGCATGGACCAGCCCGCTGCCTCCGACGGGGCCGTGTAGCGCGACGAGGCAGCCGTCTACTTCGCGAGCGATGGCGTGAGCGTCGAACGTCGTGCCCACGTCAAACACGCGAGGCTGATGGCCCAGCGCCACCAGGGCGCCTGCGACATCCACGCCGCTCCGCACGTCCGGACTGGGACCGGTCTTGGCGGCACCGTTCGCCGCGGTCTCGCTCCCGGACACCAACACTCCCAACGTTCGTGGCACTCGTGCGTGCATCTGCAATCCGCGCTATCAGTACTTGCCAAGTCCGACCAAATTTTCGGATAGTCGGTCAAGTCGCCTCGACTCCCGCGTTCTCGGTGAACGCAGCGATGCGGAGGCCCTCCAACGAGTCACCACCACGTCCGCCGGCTGGCCACCAGATCCCACGGTGGCGCCGGGGCCCGACGGGATACAACATGACCTTTCTCGAAGCTGCGATCGAGGTCTTGCGCCACGAGACGAAGGCGCTGCACTTTTCAGAGATCGCCAAGGCCGCGGTCGAGCGCAAGCTCTTGTCACATGTCGGTCGGGACCCGGAAGCTGCGATGCGCAGCTGCTTGACCTCGGCGGTGCGAGGCGGGCACAGCGAGATCATCTCGCGCACCAAGCCGGGACACTACGCGATCCGGCCCGGGGCTGTGCTCCCTGACCCACCGGCGGCACCACCCGAGCCCGAACCCGAGGCCGCGCCCAAGAAGAAGGGGGCGAGCAAAGAGAAGGCGACGCGAGCCAAAGCCGGCGGTCGCACGAAGCGTAGCGCCGAAGGTAAGTCTTCGCGGACCCGGTCCGGGGCCCCAGCCGCATCGACCGAGACGGCCGGCGAGTCCGCCGGGGCGACCCCCGACGAGGCGGAAGCGGCCGCACCGGAGGACGCTTCGGCGGAAACGGTCGCGTCGGCGGAAGAGGCCACGGAGGCCGAGACCCCGCGAAGCGGTCGGCGGCGGAGTCGCGGGCGGAAGAGAGCCGTCGTGGCTGAAGCGGGCGGCGACGCTGCGGACCCCGCCGCCGAGCGGTCCGAAGCGCCGACGGGCGAGGCATCGGCGCCCGCGAGCGCCACGGAGGACGCGGACGCGGCGGGTGAGGCCCCGGCGGAGTCCGAGCCGGGTGTGCCGCTCGACGAACAGGTGCAGCTCGAGTTTTCCGCGCCCGAGGGGGCCGGGCTCGATGGTGTCACCGACGTGGCGTTGGTGATGGCGAACGCGATGTCGCGCCTGGTCGACGAGCGTCCCGAGTTGCGAGGAGAACTTGAAGCGATGCAGGCCAAGCGCGAGTCCGAGGCTCGAGCCAAGGCGCGGGCTTCCGCACCCGCGCGGCCCGCGGCGACCGGAGCTCGATCCCAGCCGCCTCGGCCCGTCCAAACCGTGCACGTCAAGGGCCCGTCGCGTCGGGTGGAGGAACCGGAGGAACGTGGATCGCGCCGCCGCCGCCGCCGTCGTCGTCGACCGAAGAAGGTCGACTGGGCCGCTCGGGGCGGGGGTGAGACGCCCGGCGTCAAAGTGGCGGACTTGCTCGATCGGGTGGTGGCCGCCTTGGCCGAGGCCGGGGCGCGATCGCTGCACGTGCGACAGATCGCGGAAGCGTTGGCGGAGCAGGGGGTCCTCGGGGGGGAGATCTCTGAGATCGAACGCGCCGTGACAGCGGCGCTTCTCGCCGACGTCTCGCGGTACCGCCGGAGATCGCGCTTTGTCGCGCGCGGCGACGCGCGGTATCAGCTGCAGTCCAGCCGGCTCCCGTCGGCGGCTGCTGATGCCGAAGAGTCTTTGCGTATCAAGGCTTTGGAGCTCGAAGCGGAGACTCAACTTCAACTTTGTCACTGGCTCGGATCCTTGGGCGTGCGCGCCCTTGAGTCCGTCGTGCGCATCTATCTTCAACGGCGCGAGCACCTGGTGTTGATCACGCTGCCGCCGGCGCGGGGGCTGGCCAAGCTCGTGGTCGAAGATGCCGACGAAGACGACGGCCACAAGACCCTGGCGGTCATCGTGCCTCGCAAGTCGGCGGTCGACCCCGCGGCTTGGCTCAGCGAGGCCAGTGAACACGGTTGTACTCAGGTCCTGGCGTTCGCCATGGGAGACGTGCCCGAGGAAGCCGAGGCCAAATTGCGGGTCGTCGACGCGACCGAGCTCGGCCGCTGGTTGTTCGACAACGGGGTCGGCGTGGAGCGAGTCACGTACGAAGTGCCTGTGCTCGACCCGGTCGTGATCGAGTCGATCGGTGGTCTCGACACCTGATCCGCTTCAAGCGGTCTGGCTCGGTCGCCGAGCCTTCGCCCCGTTGTCCGAGCGCCAGCTAGTCTGGCGCGAGGCGATGCTGCGCGGCGAGGCGGACGAGGTCGTGTGGTTGGTCGAGCACCCGCCCACGATCACGAAAGGGCGCCGGGCGGATGGCGGCGACCTGCTTTGGACCGCCGATCAACTGGCCAGGCGGGGGGTGTCGGTGGTCGAGGCCCCTCGCGGCGGCGAACTGACGCTGCACGCTCCGGGCCAACTGGTGGCCTATCCCCTGGTTCGAATTGGCCGCCAAGTCCGTGAGTACGTCGTACAGTTGGCGGACACCGCGATCGAGGTGTTCGCCGATCTGGGCGTGCCCGACTTACGCTACGACTCGGCCCATCCGGGCGTCTGGCGTGGTCACGCCAAGTTCGCCTCGCTGGGGATTCACGTCAGCCGGGGCATCGCGGTGCATGGCATCGCGCTGAACATCGCCGTCGACCCGTCGTTGTTCGGAGCGCTTGTCTCTTGCGGTACACCTCACGCGAAGATGCGCAGCGCGTCGCAGGAGTTGGATGTCACGCCGCCACTGGCGGACGTGGCCCGTGCGTTCGCCGTGGCGTTCGCTCGTCGCCGTGGCCGCCCGCTGGCGTGGTCCGAGGAGCTTCCGAACCGTTCGTAGCGCGCGCCTCACACTGGCCGGTCGACGTCCGGTTTGGGCTCGACGCGGTGATATCCTGCGTCACCAGTGCTCGCTCCGCGCCCGGCTCGGTGGATTTGGCTGCTCGTGTGGCTGGGGATCGCCTGCCGCTCGACGCCCCGACCCGCCGCCGACCAAGCGGGGTCCGTCCGCCTGGGGACGGTCACTGTCCACGTGGTGGACGATACGGCCGCGGACCCGGGGCTGAGCGAGGATCTCGTGCGCCGGGCGCTCGAGCGGGGCCCGCCCTTCGCGAACACTGGGGAGGCGCTCGCGGTCGAGGCCTGGGGGCGAGTGGGGGTCCGCGACGAGCCGGTGCCGGCGTCGGCCCGCCCGGTTGCTCCATTGTCGGCCGTCGAGGTAGTGGTGCACGTCCAGGCTCCCAAGGCGATCGCGGCGGCGTTCGATGGCGGTGTGGTCGAGGCCCACATCGTGTGGCCGCTGCAACCCGGAGAGACCGGCGAGGCCGGTTTCGCGGAGGCAGCCGACCGGGCCGGGGCGGTGATCCGCGCGCGCCTGCAACTCGCGGCCCGTGTTCCAGGGACGGTGGAGTCGCTTCTGCGCTCGGACGACGTGCACCTCGTGTTGCTCGCCTTGCAGTCGATCGCGAGCTCGCGGGCGGTCGACCACCTGGACGCGGTGGCGGCGTTGCTCGATCACGCCGACGCTGAAGTCGCAGCGCGGGCCGTGGACGTGGTCGGCGAACTGGGTGACTCACGGCACGCCCCACTGCTCATCCAGCACGTTCGGCTCGCCGATCCCGGACACACGTACCGTACCTACGAGGCGCTTGCGAGACTGGGCGGCGAGCAGGCACAGGGGTTTTTGCGCTTCGCGGCCCGCAACGAGGACGATCGCGAGCGACGGGCCGCAGCGAGGCTTGCACTCGACAAGCTGATGCGGTCCACTCACCCGACCGAACCCCGGCCGGCTTTGCGGGGACATCGACAATGACCACGCGCTTCATCTGCACCGCTTCGCTTGTTGGCACTTTGTCCGCTGTCGCGGCTCCCGCGGTCGCGTGGGCCGACTCCGTCGTCGCGGAGAGCGACGTGGCGGGCCCGCGGGGCATGGCCGCGCCCGTCGAGACCGTGGGTCCGGCCAAACCGGTGCGCGAGGCGGCCACCCCGGCCCCCGCCACCGGGACGGACGACTCGCCCCCGGGCTCTTCGCCGGCGGACGTGACCCCGGAGTCGCCCGGTGCGGTTCCCCCGGCCCCGGCTGCCCCGGCCGCCGGTGGGGCTGGCGTGCCCCCGTCGAGCTCAGCTCCCCCGAGCGCGGCGCCACCAGCCGACGCGACGCCTCCGGATTCGCCGGGCGGTGACGCCAACGAAGCCGTGGCAACGGCCCCGGGTGAATCCGATGCCGATGCCAACGAGTCTGGCGTGATGTTCGGATCGTCGACGCCGACGCCGACGCGGGTGGCCGCTCCGCTGCCCGCCCCGCCGCCACCGGTGCCCGTCTCCGCATTGCTGAGCGGACCGTGGCGCGGCGTGGGCTGGCTCGCCGTTCATCTCACCACCACCGGTCCGATCGGCGGAGACCGTCCCGCATTGCCCACGGTGGTCGCGGTGGGCTTCGGCTTGGAGGCGGGCTGGCGGGTGAACAACTTCCTCGGGATTGGCACCGGGGTGAGCCGCCAAACCCACGAACGCAGTGACTACTACTACATCGACCAGTTCACGAGCGAGCGGATCTTGGAGCGGTCCTACGGCGAGCTGACCAACTTCGACGTCTTGTTCGCCCGCGGCTACCTTCCCGTGCGGGGTCGCGTGCAGCCGTTCGCCGAAATTGGTGGCGGGCTCGTGATCCTCGAGCCAACCGACGTCACCATCGCGGCCTACGTCGGGGGCCAGGGACGGGCCGGCCTGGGGGTGGAGGCCTGGATCTCGCGCAGTCTCACGTTGGCCGCGGGGGCACGGTATCGCCTCACCGCGTTCGAGGACGCGACCGGGCATTCCTACCAGGGCTATCTTCAGTTTGGCGTGCACTGGTAGTCTCGCGATCATGCCGTTTGCTTGGTCTCGCGCGTCGATCGTTGCGGCGGGCGTGAGCTGTCTAGCGGCTGCATGCTCGTCGTCAGCCCCGGCGCCGGGGTCGGGTCGCGGCGGCAAGGCGGTAGCGGCGTCGGGACGTGCCTCGGAGCTGAAGACGGCATCCGATCGGACCCGTTCGGGTCGCGCGGATGCACCCGCCCCGTCGTCCCCGTCGACGGACCGCTCGGAACCGGCGGCTCCCCCCCCCACGTCAAACCCGTTTGCGTTTTCGGAGTTCGTCCATGTGGCCGGTCGTGGCGAGGTGGCGGAGGACGACCTCAACGAGTGGCGACGCGAGTACGAGGGCGCGCGGGCCCCTGACGTGGAGTTCTCGCACCCGTACTTCGTGGTGGCCGATGCGGCCGGCCATGCGTTCGTGGCCGACAAGGAGGCCCACGCGGTGCGGCGCATCGCCGTCGATGGGACCATTTCGACCTGGCTTGGGACCAACCGGGCGGGCAACGGTCCCGACGCGGTCACGTCGGGGCGCCAAGTCGCGGTGACCCTGCCGAACGGGTTGTGGCTCCGCGATGACGGCACGCTGTATGTGCTCGATCTCGGCAACGGTAAGATCCGTCGCGTCGACGCGGCTGGCCAGGCCTCGACGTTGGCGACGATCCCGGGCGGGATCGACACGGGGCGCGGGCTGTGGGTCGCGGACGACGAGAAGACGGTCTACTTCGCGGCGAAGAGCGCGTTGCGTCGTTGGACGCCGAACGGGGTCGAAACCCTCGCCGACGGCTTTGTGTCATTGGGCAATTTGGTCGTGGATCGCGATGGGTCGCTGCTGTTCACCGACCGCGGGGGCAACCGGGTCTACCGTCGCCGGCCAACCGGTGAGGTGGTGTCGGTGGCCGGGAATGGAACCACCGCGGGCGGGGGGCATGGTCACGCCGCGAACGAAAGCGGTCTGGCCGGCCCCAGGGGCTTGGCCGTCGTGGGCGACGGACACTACGTGATCGCCACCCATCGCGGACGGCGCTTGTGGGGCCTCGATCCGCAGGGGCGACTCGCCCTGCTTCACGACGGGGCCGTGGGAGCCGGAGCGGTTGTCGCTGCGCCGGGAACCATTGGGGTGATCCGCGGGCTGAGCCGTGCGCCCAACGGGGACTTGTGGCTGGCGCACGGCGACGCCGGGCAGATCCACACGCTGCGCCGGGGGCCATAGCCCGGCTGCGTGAGAACGCCTAGACCTGCGAGTACCCGCCGTCCACCGCGAGCTCACTGCCCGTGATGTACGAGCTGTCCGCGCTGGCCAAGAACGTGGCGACCCCGGCCACCTCGCTCGCCGCGCCAAAGCGCGACAATGGCACTTGCGCCACGAACCCCTGGGCCATGGTATCGACCGCGTCTGCGGGCATGCCCAGCTTGCCGTAGATCGGGGTCTCAATGGGCCCCGGAGCGATGGCGTTGACGCGGATCTTGTTCCCGGCCAGCTCACTGGCTGCCGCACGCACGATGGAGCGCAAAGCCCCTTTTGTCGCCGCGTAGCCCGTCGAGCCGGGCACGCCTTTCTGGTTCACCACGGAGGTATTGAAGATGACCGATGCCCCCTCGGAGAGCAGCGGGATGGCCTTTCTCAAGGTCAACCACGGGCCCCGCACGTTCACCTGCCACATGCGATCGAATGCATCGACGGGGGCGTCGACCATCGGGGCAAACGTGGCAATGCCGGCGTTGAGGAACAAGACGTCGATCCGGCCGTGTTTCGCTCGCACCGTCTCGATGAGCTCGTTGATGTCCTCTTCGCGCGCGGCATCCGAGGCGATGACGTCGGCGCGCTCGCCGAGTTGTTGCCTGGCCGCAGCGAGCGTCTCGGGGTTGCGCCCCGTGGCGATGACGGTCGCCCCTTCCGCCGCGTAACGTTGGGCGGTGGCCAGACCAATTCCAGTGGTGCCGCCGGTGATGAGGGTGATCTTATTTGCGAGAAGACTCATGATGTCGCTCCAATGGGTTGTCGGCGGACCTCAGTACGAGGGCCGCACGAAGCCGCCGCGCTCGGATCAAGCGCGTTTGAAAGTAGCGGTGAAGCCCACCGCTCGGTGAACCTGACGGGCCTTGCTGCGGTCCCGCCACCCGCCTACAGTAGCGCTAGAGCTTGGACGCACTAGATGAGATCGGCTATAGATCTATCGCGATCGTCCAAAGTCGTTGGCGCATGAGAAACACCAAGAAATCCACCGATGTGTTGTCAGATGTCCTGCGTCAGCTCAGCGTACAGGGAAGCGTGACCGGGTGCGCAACCATGGGTGCGCCGTGGGGGATGGCCGTGCCGTCGTCCGAAGTGGCGATGTTTCACGTCGTGGCGAGGGGAGGGCTGCACCTCAAGGCGGGCGCACACGTGGCGACGCTGGGTCCTGGCGATCTCGTGTTGTTCCCGCGGGGGATGTCCCACACGCTTGCCGATGCGCCGCGACGCCGAACGGTTCCGCTGGGCGACGTGCTCGCCGACTGCCGCTCAAGTAACGACGGCGGCAGTTGTGCGCAGCTGACAGGGGGAGGAGACGGCCCCCAGACCACGTACGTGTGCGGTCAGTTCTGCTTCGCGGGTGGGTCGAGCCATCCGCTGCTGGCCGTGCTTCCCGATCTGATGGTGCTGCGGGCGGACGAGTCTCGTGGCATCGCGGGGCTGGAGACCTCACTGCGATTCCTCGCCGAGGAGGCCCGCAGCCGCGAGCCCGGGGCTCAGATCGCCGTGGATCGGATCGTCGACCTGCTGTTCGTGCAAGTGGTACGAGCGTGGACGGCGAGCGCGGACCGGGCCGACCTTGGCTGGCTCGGGGCGTTGTCCGACGCGAAGATCGGCGCGGCCTTGTCTCACTTCCACGCGGCACCGGAGAAGACGTGGACCGTGGACGCGCTGGCGCGCTCCGTCGGCATGTCGCGTTCGGCGTTTGCGGCTCGCTTCAGCAAGCTCGTCGGTCATCCGCCGCTGACTTATGTGACGGATTGGCGCATGGTTGTCGCGGCCCAGCGGATGCGGGAACGTCGCGACACGCCGTTGGCAGACATCGCGCGAAGCGTGGGGTACGAATCCGAGGCGGCGTTCGGCGTGGCGTTCAAAAAGCACTTCCACGCGCCGCCGGGGGCGTGGCGTCGGCAGCTACCGGACGCCGGCGCGGCGCGAACAGCCGCGACTGCGACGCGGCGGCGCGAGGTCGCGGTCTAGCTCTCGGTCCGCCGCACGGTCGCGCGACCAGGGGGCGAGGCCTTCACGCCGAGGGAAGCGCCCGCGGTTCCCGGCCTGTTGTTGCCGATGCCTCACAACGGGGCCCTCGCGGCGGCCGGGCTGCCCGTGACGGAGGTCGGCGGTCTACGAGGGCCGCTAGACCTGCTAAGTTGAAGTGGATGCGTGACACCGACCGACTGCTGGCTCGCCTGCGGGCACTGGCCACATGCCTCCCGGTTTCGGCCCCCATGTTGGCCTGCGACCGAGAGCCGGCGCCCCCGCCCAAGCCGGCGTCGTCGACCGAGCCCGAGGCGGCAGCCACACCGGCGACGCGCCAACCGACGTCGAAGCCGACCAAGCCCGCGCGTCCGGTGATCCCACGCAAGCCCCGTCCGCGCGCCCTCGCGGGGTACGAGATCGGCGACCCGCCGTTCGTCGAGGGCTACAATCCAGAAGAGGAGACCTGTCCCACCGGTGATTGGTGCGGCACGCGAGAAGTAGTCGAACCGTTTACCCTGCCTCGCGACACCGAGGAGGCGGGATGTCCGACGAGGATCGTGGCCTCGGAGCGCACGACCAAAAAGCTCGGGTCCAAGCGTTCGTTGTACCGAGGGCTCTCGTTGGATCCGGCGATGCAAGGCGTGTTCAAGCCCTGGTACACGGCGCGGGCCCGCGAGCGCGAGGGCGTGGAGGACCTGTGCTGCTATCACTGGTTCGAGTACTGCAGCGGCCGAGCGCTGGTGGCCGATGGCGGGGCGCTGGTCAGCACGCTGGTTGACGCGGACGCGCTCGATGGCTGGGCGAGTTTCGAGTTGCCGCCCCCCGAGCCGTGGGAAGATCACCTCGACGAGAGGACGCGTCGGGCCCTCGCACAGGCGTGGGCTCGCGACGCGCTGCACGAACACGCCTCCATCGCCTCGTTCGCGCGCGCCACAATGGAGCTGATCGCCGTTGGGGCGCCAGCGGATCTCGTTGCCGCGACCCAACGGGCCGGTCTCGACGAAGTGGTGCACACGCGAGCGTGTCTTGCGTTGGCCCGGCGCTACGGCGGGGCCGCGCAACGCCCCGCCGCGTTGCCACCGTTGTCTCCCCGTGCATCTGAGCTCACACGGTTGGCCAGTGATACGTTTCTCGAGGCCTGCCTCGGCGAGACCATCGCCGCTTTGCGAGCGCAGCGACAGCTCAACGCCTGCGAGAGCGCAGCGGCGTGCCGCGTGTTGGCCCTGATCGCCGAGGACGAGGCCGAGCACGCGGCCGTCGGTTGGGCCACGCTGCGGTGGGCGATGGCGCAAGACCGAGGGGCGGTGAGGGCCGGCTTGCAGCGCCTCGTCATCGAGTTGCGCGGGCGGATGTCACGGCCCGCGGCGGTTGCGGACGGTCTCGACTTGATGGCGGCCGGTCGCCTGACCCCCGCCCTCGACGCGGCGGTCATCGGCGATGCCTGGCGCGACATCGTCGAGCCGATGGCCCTCGAGTTGGTCGGCTAGCGAGGACGTCCGATGCAACGCGTGGCGCTGTCGGACCTCGCGCTGAGTCGCCCGGTTTCCGTCAGCATGGTGCTCGTCGCGGTCTTCCTGCTCGGCGTCATTGCCACGTTCGAACTCCCGCTGGCATTCATGCCGACGGGCCAGGCGACCCGGGCCCGCGTGCGGGTCGATATCAGCCGCTCGAGTCCGCAGGTGCTCGAGCGCGAGGTCATCCGGCCCCTGGAGGACGCGGTGGCCGGTATCCGTGACACGAAGCGGATGCGGGTGTCGAGCGGTTCTTGGGGGGTGCGGGCTGACTTGGAGTTCGAGACGGGCACCGACATCGCAGCCCGCAAGCTCGAGTTGCGGGAACGGATCGACCGGCTGCGTCCCCAACTGCCGGACATTGTACAGCGCATCGAGATCAGTTCTTCGCGCGGTGACGCCGATGACCCGGTGTTGCGTTTGCGCGTCGCAGGAGCGGATGACCTTGGCGGGCGTTACTACCTCTTGGACGATCGGGTGGTGAGGCGACTGGAGCGACTACCGGGGGTGGCACTCGTCGAACTATCGGGGGTGGCACCGCACGAGGTCGAGGTGGCGGTGGACGCCGATGATCTCGTCCGCAGCGGAGTCGACGGGGAGGAGTTGCCGGGGGCGATTCGCTCGGCCCACCGCGGGCAGAGCATGGGGGTGCTTCGCGGACCGGGCCGGCTGCAGCCGGGCGTGCGCATGCCGGCGGGGTCGGTCGACCCCGAGAGCATCGCCAAGTTGCCGCTGCGCCGGGCTCGAGCGGCTCTGTCGACGCCTCTCGACGACTCGCCGAAGAGTCTAACCCGTATTGGCGAGGTGGCCGATGTCTCGCTGCATCCCGCGGAGTTGCGCCGAGGGAGTCGAGTCAACGGGCTGCCGGCGATCGACGTTGACGTGTACGGTGACGCGGGGGCGAGTGCGGTCGACGTGTCGGCTGACGTTCGTCGCGTCCTCGATGAGATCGCCGCGGACGAATCCCTGGGCGACATCGAGGTGACGGTGTTTCGCGACCGCGGAGAGATCATCCTGGAAACACTCGGGGATCTGCGAGATACCGGCATCTACGGGGGGATCATCGGGGTGGTGGTGCTGTTCGCCTTCCTCCACCGAATCGGCGTGACGTTGACGGCGGCATTGTGCATTCCGCTGTCCGTCCTGAGTGCGTGCGGCGTGTTGTTCATGCGCGGCGAGGAGCTCAACTGCATCGTGTTGCTAGGCCTTGTGCTCGGGGTGGGCATGTTGATTGACAACGCCGTGGTCATTGTCGAGTCGATCCAACTGCAGCGTCGTCGGGGGGCACCGCCGTTGGCGGCGGCCCGCCAGGGCGCGCGGGAGGTCGGCATGGCCACCGTGGCGTCGACGTTGTCCAGCGTGATCGTGTTTCTCCCGCTCGTGCTGGGATCCGACGCGAATCCGATGACTCAGTATCTACGACCCCTGGGCGCGACCTTCGTCACGGGGTTGTTGGCGAGTTTGTTCGTGTCGCAAACCGTTGTTCCCCTCGCGATGGGGTTGGGCTCGCGCGGTTCCGCGACGCCCACCCGGCATCGCGTGTTGGTCCCGCTTTCGCGTCACTACGGCCGCTTGCTCCGAACCACGTTGCGGTTTCCTCGACTCACGGTTCTGATGGGGCTGGCGGTCTCGGCTTCCGTGACCGTACCCGCGCAGCAACTCAACTACGCGCTCGACGAGGTCGACGAGAAGCCAGAGGGGCTGCCGGTGCGACTCGAGATGATCGGGAGCAGCGACTACCGTCGCGTCGTCGAACACCTCGCGGTCATGGAGCAAGCCGTGCTCGCTCGCCAGGACGAACTCGGTGTCGAGGTGGTCGCCTGTGAGTATCGAGACTGGCGCGGGGACTGCGATATCTATCCGCGCAAGGCCATGGAAAGCGAGCACGAGATGTCTCGGTTCGAGGCCGAGATCGCTCGAGCGTTGCCGGTTCAACCGATGGTCCGTTACCACCTAGGCGACGACGCGAACACCTGGCGGGCCCGCAACCGAGACCCTCGCGTCGTCAACTTCGTCGTCCGCGGCGAGGACATGGGCGTGCTCTACGAGTTGTCGGCCCAGCTAGCGGCGTTCCTACAAGAGAGGCTGGAGGCTGGCGACCCGCGCAGACCCGAGGAGGGTGGCATCGATCGTGTGACCGGCCCGTTCAACGACGGCGGACACGAGTTTCTCATCCACCTCGACGCGGCGCGCCTGCAGCAGGTGGGATTGACTGCGCAAGCGGTGGCCGAAGCGGTCTCCGTGGCGTTCAACGGCGTGCCCTTGGGGGAGGTCCAAGGCCCGGCGGGACCGGTCACCTTGCGCTTGTCGAGCCGGTCGCGTGGAGACGGTGGGGTCGACGCGCTCGGTTTGGCCGATGTCCGCAACCTTCGTATCCGCACGGCGCTTGGCGGCGAGCTCCCGCTCGCGGCGTTGGCCGAGTTTGAGGAGGCACGCAGTCCCTACTGGGTCCAGCGAATCGACCGGCAGACGGAGGTGCGCATGAGCGTGCGGTTCTTTGCGCCAGACGCAGCCAACCGCGAACGGGTCCAACGTGAACTCGATCGCTTCGCGTTGCCACCGGGGTATTCGGTGGGAGAGGGGACCGATTGGTGGCGGCGAAAAGGCGACGAGCAAGAGATGCTCGTCAACTTGGGGCTGTGCCTGGTGTTGGTCTACGCTGTGATGGCTTCCTTGTTCGAGAGCGTGTGGCAGCCGCTGGCGATTCTCGTCACCTGCTTGCTGGGTTGCTTCGGCGCTCCGTGGGCCATGTGGGCGACCGAGACCACAGTCGACACCGTGGCGTTGATCGGGTTGTTTATCCTGATCGGTATCGTGGTCAACAACGGGATCATGTTGGTGGATCGCATCACCCAGCTGCGGGAAGTCGGGCTGGAGAGGGAACAGGCGATTCGACGGGCCGGGGAGGACCGGCTGCGGCCGATCTTGATGACCGCGAGCACCACCGTGCTCGGCTTGGTGCCGATGTTGGTGCATCACCCCACCCTGGCCGGGGTCTACTACCACTCCATCGCGATCATCATCGCGGGCGGGTTGGTGACCAGCACGCTCACCTCGCTGGTCATGCTGCCCGCCGCTTACACGTGGGTGGAGGACACGAGCCGAGCGGTGCGGTCGGCATGGCGACGGTATGCCGGCTGATCTCGGTCGGACGACGGACGTACGATCGGGCCCAATTCGCCGCCCGTTTCGTCCCGACGTTGGTCTTCCAGCCTAGTACCAAAATAGCGGCCTCGATTCGGGCGCGCGGCGGCCACGGCTCGAAGCGTTCGGGCCGGTCGGGCGCCCGTTCGGTGGGTCCCACTACCTGCTCTTCAGCCGGCGACCGGATCGGGGTGGCACGGATACGGAAGACTTCGAATCGGGACTCGAGGGCCGGCCGTGCGCACCGATGTCGATTGCGGACGGCGTGCGCGGGTAGGTGATCGTGGGTGAGTTCGCCGTCGCGCAGCCAGCCAACAGGAGAACCGCAACGTGTCCAACTCAACTGCCCCCGCTCGGGATCAACAACCCCTCGACGACGAGAACTCCGGCGAATGGGCCGAGTTTCTCGAAGACGACGAGCCGGGAATCGATGCCGCCGCCAACGACAGCAGCCGCGATGACCCGAGTGACGCCGCGAGCTCGAGCGCCGGCCGTAGCAGCACGGTCTTCTCCGGCGCACTGGAAGACATGGGCACCGCGGACTTGATCCAAACGCTGCACATGAATCGCAAAAGCGGCGTGATCACCCTGCAGACCGACCGCGGCATCGGCACGGTGTGGCTATCGGAGGGGGAGGTGATAGATGCGGAGATCGGCCGCCTCGTCGGCGAGCAGGCCGTGTATCGGATGCTGGGCGTCACCGAGGGGCGTTTCGTCTCGCGGTTCATGGATATCGACCGCCCGCAACGCATCACAACGGATGTGATGAACCTGACGATGGAGGGAATGCGTCGTGTTGACGAGGTCAATCGCATGCTCGCCGCGTTCCCGGCCCTTGACGTCCCGTTGATGGTCGACGAAGAGACCCTGGCGAGCGGGTCGATTGTCTTGCTCCCGCCGTCGAAGGAGATTCTTCCTGCGTTCGACGAGCGGCCTTGTCTTCGTGAGCTCCTCGACGACAGCGAGACCCCCGATCTCGAGCTGGTCTCCGCGATTGCACCGTTGGTCGAGTCGGGCGTGGTGCGAGCGGTTCCCAACGCGGCGCCGCGGCGCAAGACGTGGCCGACGATGCCCGACGAGGTGCTGATGCAGCTCGACACGCCGATCGTGTCCACGCAAAACCTGCCCTCGTACAACAACGACTTTTCCGAAGTCAGCAGCGACTCCATGGTCGCGGGGAAACCCCAACGCAGTCGGCGCATCGTCGGGTTCGCCGTCGGGGCCGTCGCGGTGGTGGCGTTGGGCTGGATCGGGGGGACGATGTTCGCGGGCGAGGCCGAGCCGGCGGCGCCGGTGGAGGCCCCGCCCGAGCTCGTGGTGGCAGCTGCGCCGCAGCCGGAGCCGCCCCCGCCACCGTGCCCCGACGGGATGGTGTTCGTCGAAAGCGGAACATTTTTCATGGGTTCGCAGTCGGAAAGTCCGGTGCTGCGCGCAGCCAGACCCGCTCACCAAGTGACGGTGGATAGCTATTGCATCGCGATCAACGAAACGTCGGCGCGCGAATACAAGCGGTGCTCGGATCTTGGCGGCTGCGAGCGCGCGTACCGCGATAGCTGGTGGCCCAAAGGCAAAAAATCCGAGGACGAGTGGAAGGCTCAGCGCAAGCTCCTCAGCGAGCTATGCAACGAGAATCGCCCCGGTCGCCAGACGCACCCGGTCAACTGTGTAACCTGGAAGCAGGCCGACGCGTACTGTCGCTGGAATGGGGGGCGATTGCCGACAGAAGCCGAGTGGGAGTACGCGGTGCGTGGCTCCGACGGGCGGGTCTACCCCTGGGGCGACCAAGCCCCGGATCACACGTCGGTCAACGCGTGTGGGGGCGAGTGCCGAAAGTGGCGCGAGGAAACCGGGCTACCGGAGGAGCCCGTGATGTACGCCTCCAGTGATGGGTACGCGGGTACGTCCCCGGTCGGTTCCTTCCCGGAGGGCCGCACGCAACGAGGTTTGTTCGATGTGGTGGGTAATGTGTTCGAGTGGACGGCCACCCCATTCCACACGTATACCGGGGAGGCCGTGCGCAACCCGAACGGACCCGCGAGCGGGGACAGCATGATCATCCGCGGGGGAGCGTTCAACAGCTTCATGCCTGAGTTCGCGGACCCAGCGTTGCGGTTCCCGATGGTGCTCGAGGCTCACTCTCACGGCATCGGGTTTCGCTGTGCGGCGAACCCCAACCCTAACTCCACCGCCGGGTCGGGCGACGCCCCGACGGAATAACCACACAGAAAGCAAATCAGCATGGATCTCAAGACGATCGCAGTGACCCTCGGGGCTCTTGGTAGCGGGCTGGCGTTGTCGGCCTGCACGATGAGTGCAACCACAAAAAGCGACGCGAGCGAGGTGCCCAGCGCCGACGCCAACCAGCCGAAACCGAACGGTCCTGGCGTGCAACCGCCGGCCGATGGCACGCAGCCGGCAGGCGAGCCGCAACCGGTGGGCAACGCGACCGTCGACCCGAATGCCGTTGGCCAAGGCACGAACGCTGGCGACGGCCAAGCTCCGGCCGCTCCCGATGCCCAGGTCGCGGGCGAGCAGCCAGCGCCCGCTGACGGCAGTCAGCCCGTGGGCGGCGCGACGGTGGCTCCGCCGGCTGCGCCGGCCGGCACCCCGGATGGTGCGTCAGGCGGCGCTTCAGCGCCAGGAGTCGAGCAGGCTCAGGTCGCCGCGCCGACGCCGGAACCTCAGCCCGAGCCGGTCAAGAAAGCCAAAGTGAAGCGCAAGCGGGCCAAGAAGAAGAAGGCCGAAGCGGCCTGCGGCGAAGGTACCTGCGGCTGATCGACCGGCCGAGTCGTCGTCCCTCGACGGCGTTCACTCGAGGTTGTGATACTTTGAACGGCGAGCTTAGTGCTCGCCGTTCTTGTTTCGGCCTATGCTCGAGCCAGCATCGCTTTCCACCGGCACCGGCCCGACGGGTATGGGCCTCGGCTTGCGTTGGGAGTTCATCGATGAAGTGGACGCGGGGTGGACGACACCGTCGCTGCGTTTCTTCGAGGTCTCGCCGGAGAACTACATGCGCCGCGGCGGGTGTTTTCCTGCCGCCCTGGCCCGCATCGCGGAAAAGCATCGACTGCTCACCCATGGGCTCATGTTGGATATCGGCGGGGCGGACCCGCTCGATGGCGACTATCTGAAACGTTTGCGGCGGTTTTTGGCTCGGTTCGGTGCGACCCGCCACACCGATCACCTGTGCTGGACGCGACGTCACGGCCGGTATCTCCACGACCTGTTGCCGCTGCGCTGTTCCGGCGCAACGGCGCGCTACGTGGCCGAGCGCGTGGCTCGGGTTCAAGACGCGCTGGGTGTGCCACTGGCGCTCGAGAACATCAGCTACTACGGGGCCGCGATCGACGGTCTGTCCGAGCGCGACTTTTTGTGTGAAGTGCTCGAGCGGGCGGATTGCAGTCTCCTGCTGGACGTCAACAACGTTCACGTCAACGGCCAAAACCACGGGTTTGACCCGATCGACTACCTCTCCGGGCTGCCGTTGCAGCGAGTGGTCCAGCTGCACGTCGCCGGCGGCGAGCGGCGCCCTCAGCTGCACGACATGCTGATCGATACCCACGGCGCCGACGTATCGGCGGAGGTCCGCGAGCTGCTGGGATGGGTCGTGGAGCGCGTCGGGCCCTTGCCGGTGTTGTACGAGCGTGATCACGACATCCCGCCCGTTGACCAGCTCGCGGCTCAGATCGAGCAGCTTGACGGTGTGTACCGCCGCGCGCTGGAGCGCCACGAGGCGCGACGCAGTCTTGAGACGCCGGTCGTGGTGCCGTCGGTCGATGACGCGCGGTCCGGCCTCGAGCTCTCGTCCGGGTATCAAGCTGGGGTGGCGCACGTCGTACTTGGCGCCCGCGATGTCACTGGAAACGACGAGGTCCTCGTCGCCGCGCTCCGTCGTCAGCCCGATCTGTTGCCTGACGACCGGGAGGTCGTCGTCCGCGTGGGCTCGCCCGCGCTGTACGTCTACCGCCGGCTTGTTCGGGGGACCATCGTGTCGGTGGTCGAGACGTTCCTTTCACGGACTCGGGCGCGCTTCGAGGGCGAGCTGAGCCCGTGGGTCGATCGCTGGCTGGCCCATTGTGGCGCGACGACGGCGTACCTCGCCGATGCTCCGCTCGAGTTTCTCGATTGGGCCGAGCCGCGCTGGCGGGCCGACCCGAATATCGCCGCGTACTTGCCGGATCTGGCCCGGCACGAGCTGACCGAGTTCGAGGTGGGCATGCTCCCCGACCCGGATCCACTGGTCGGGGACGGCGAGCCGTTCGCACTTACCTCCACGCTGGTTGTCACCCCGACGTTGCGCCTGCGCAGCTACGCGTACGCGGTGCACGAGCTACCGCAAGACGAGGACGACCGCACGGTGCCCGTCGGTCGCGACACGCTGCTATTGTGCTACCGCGATGCTGACCACGAAGTCCGCTATCTAGCGTTGTCCCCGGTGGCCATGGCCTGGGTACGCCATCTTCGCGATGGGATGACGGTGGAGTCGGCGTTGCGCTCGGCTTGCCGCGAGGCGGGGGAAGCGTTGGGTGACGAGATTTTGGCACGGATGAGCCAACTGCTCGCCGACCTGGCTCAGCGCGGGGTCGTGCTGGGCGTGCGCTGAGGCCCTTGCCGCTTCGGGCTCGCTCCGGTCCAGCCCGTGCTCTACGATGCAGCCATGGCTGTGCGTACGAAGGTCGATTCGATCGCCAAGCTGGACGCCCCCCCATCCAATCTGCCGCAGCTGACCGCGGCAGTCGCCGTCTTGCGGGAGCGATTCCCCCGGGCGTGGATCGATCGCTATGTGGGCGCCGTGCCGACCATCGGTGAACGGGTCCACATCGCGCCGGGGGTGACCGTCATCGGGGATGTGCGGTTGGCCGACGATGTGAGTCTTTGGCCCGGCGTGGTCTTGCGAGGTGACGTCAATCGGGTCGAAATCGGTGCGCGCAGCAACCTGCAAGATGGCACCGTGGTTCACCTCGGTGACGACGATCCGACGGTGGTCGGGGAAGAGGTGGTCGTCGGTCATCGTGCAATCCTGCACGGCTGCCGTATCGAGGACGGCTGCTTGATCGGCATCGCTTCCACCGTGCTCGATGGCGCCGTCGTGGGGCACGGCTCGGTGATCGGCGCCAGTGCGTTGGTGACTGCCGGTACGATGATCCCGCCGCGGAGTCTTGTGCTCGGCACGCCCGGACGCGTGGTGAAAACGCTCACGGCGGCTGACGAGGCGTTCTACCGCAAACTCGCCCACAAGTACGTCAGGTTGGCCCACAACCATCGCCTGGCTTGAGGGGGCTGTCGGCCAACATCGAGACGGCGCTACCCCAATTCGATCCCGCCGGGGGAGACCTGCGTGCGGAGTCGGATCGGGGCGCCCTTCGGATCGTCCGTGAGCCGGGCCATGATCTCGAACAAGAGCACCAGCGGATCGTCGTGGGCAAGCTGACGGACCCGCACGTGGGACAAGCGAGGTTCGTGTTCCAAGATCGTTTTGCGAATACTCCGCTGCAGGACCTGCGCGGCTTCGGGAAACGAGTGGATGAGATCGACGAAGTGTACGATCCCGAGGTCGGGGGACAGCGGGACTTCGCCCTGGCGCGTGTTGAGCAGGCCGCGAAGATGCTCGGTGATCGATTCGATGTGATCGATGCGCCGATGTCGCGAAGGGTCGCCGATTCGAGCCAGTAGGCCGCGTGCCACGGTCCAAGAGGATGACAGTGCCCCCCCGGGGGGCTCAACCCCGTTTTGCGCGGCGCTCGGCCTGGGCCGTCGATTCGTCTCCGATCACGCTATGATGCGAGCAGGCGCGATGCCGACGGGAGGCAAGCTCATCCGCTTCGGCGGGCCCGACCGGGAGACCCGAGAGGAACTCGCTCGATTCGAGTATCTCGCACGGCAGTGGCACGACCGCGGGCGCTCGCGACGAATGCTCCTCCCGGCGAGACTGGTGCGTCGCGGCGGCGAAGCCGTTGCGGCGGGCCGGCGCCTTGACGTCGCGCCGAGCCCTCGGCTGGTCGCCTTGCTCGACGCGAGCGCACGAGCGTCGCGATGGCGGCGGGGACTCGCGGCGGGCGGCGCGGTGCTGGTGGTGGCGGCGGTTCCGTGGTGGCTCACGACGCGCGAGGCCGGCCCGGCCCTCGCGGTCGACGAGGCCCCAGCGGGCGGGGGGCTGCCGACGATCGAGACGCCGGTCGAAGAGCCCGTACCCAGCCCGAGCCGTCCGGTGTTCGCAGAGTGGGTCGAGCACCGCGTCATTCCGGTCGAGACGCTGCGCGACGTCGCGGAGCGCTACGGGGTGTCCCCCGGGCTCGTGGCGAAATGGAACGGCATCGACCCCGAAGCCCCACTTGCGCCTGGAGGCACGCTGCGGATCAAACCCAACGCGCGCCCGCTTCCGCAGCAGCAAGTGGAGTACGAGGTCGAACGCGGCGATACCTGGCGCTCGCTGTCGGAGCGGTTCGGCGTGTCGCTGTCCAAACTGCGGGCGTACAACCCCGACGGGGGCAAGACGCTGCGAACCGGTCAGCAACTGGTCGTCTGGCTCGATCCCAAACCACACCCCCCGCCGAGTGAGCGCAAACCGATCCCAGACTTCTCACCGCGGGCCGACGCGCTCTCGCATGGCTCGCCCAACGGCGGTTGGCTCGAGAACGGCTTGCAGCTGCCGCAAAGCTCGCTTTACCGGCGGCGCAAACCCAATCTCATGTTCGGGTCGAGTCATACCATTCGGCATTTGATGCGAGGCATCGCGCTGTTTCGCCGCGACATGTTCTTCGACGGGGTGGTGGTAGTGATGGACATCAGCCGCCGCAAGGGTGGCTCGTTCCCCCCTCACAAGTCACACCAGGCCGGGCGGGACGTCGATGTGTGGCTCCCCACGCTCAAGGGCGTGTACAAGCAAAACCACCTGGGCAAGGACCGCAAACCCCAGCCGAACGAAGTAGATTGGTACGCGACGTGGGGCTTGGTCAAGGGTCTGGTCGATACTGGCGAGATCAAGTTCATCTTCATCGAGTACGACTTGATGGCGAAGATCTACCACGCCGCGGCGTTGTCCGGCGTTCCCGAGAGCACGCTCCACGAGGTGATCCAGTGGCCGCGTCCGAAGTTCGCCATGGGGGGCATCCTTCGTCACTCCGATTCTCACACCCGGCACATCCATGTGCGCTTTCGCTGCGGCCCACGAGACAAGGATTGCCGCGACTGACGAGCTGAACCGTGGCGCTCGCCAGCTTCGCGGTCGTGGGCGCTAGCCGCAGGTTGCCCGATACGGCGCGTCCTCGAAGTATCGAGTCCACTCCGCCGTGCTCAGGTTGCGCCCTGTCGCGGCGCAGGCCATGTCGATCAGCCGGTCGCTGTCGAGGGGCCACAAGCGGGTGGTGCCGTCTTCGCTGGCGGTCATCAGCAGCGTGCCCCCGGGGTTGGCGACCAGGTCGGTCAGCGGGCGCTCGTGGCCCGCAAACTCGATCGACTCGACTTTGTCGCCCAAGAAGAACGCCCGCGCGGTGTCATCGCGACTCGCGGTGAACAGCACGTGCCCATTGTCAGAGAACGCCAGTTTCGTGATGCCGCCGCTGTGGCCCCGCAACTCGATGTTGTTGGCGTCGGGCGTCCCGCTGGCGAGGTCCCACAGCCGCACCACGCCATCGTCCGCCCCACTGGCCAGCCGGCGACCGTCGGGCGAGAACGCCACCGCGGCGACCTTTCGTCCGTGGCCGCGAAGCTCCACACTCGTGCCATCGGCGACCGTCCACAGGCGGACGCTGCGGTCTTCTCCGCCGGACGCGATGGTCGCGTTGTCGGGGCTGAGCGCAACGGCCCACACTGGGCTGCTGTGACCGGAGAGTTCTCGACCGTTCACGGTGGCCCCGGAGCCCAGCTGCCACGCGCGCACCGAGTTATCCGCGCCACCGGTGACCACCAAGCTACCGTCGGCCGCGACGTCCGTGGCCAGTATCTCGCTGGTGTGTCCGCGAAGGACCGAGGGGGCGGCCGCCGGCTCGGCGGTGCGCAGATTCCAGACCCGTACCGTGTGGTCGGCGGCGGCCGACACCAACACGCTCGCGTTGTCGTCGAACGTCAGCGATTCGATGCCCATTTCGTGGCCACGAAAGGGCAGAGCCGCCGGCGGGGAAACCTCGAGGTTCCACAATTGGACCAGCCGGTCCGCGCCGCCCGTGGCCATCCAACGCCCGTCGCGGGTAATGGCCACGGCCTGCACCGCCCCTTTGTGGCCGCCAACCTCGACCCGGCGACGAACGTCCCCGGACGCGGCGACTTCCCACACACGCGTGACCCCCTCGTCGCCGGCGGTGACCAGCCGATCGCCCTCGCGGCTAAAGTCGATGTCGAGCACCCGGTCGTCGTCCACCCGGACCGACCGCGACGAAGACCCGGGGTTGCGCGCGAGATAGTCCCAGCGCCGGATGGTGCGGTCGACCCCGGCGGTGTACAGCTCGTTCCCGTCGATCGAGATCGTCGCGGCCGCGACTTCGCCATGGTGACCACGCAGGACGATGGGGTCGACTTCGAGGTCTTTGCGACGAAGATCCCAAACCCGCACGGTGCCGTCTTTGCTGGCACTGACGACAAAGCGTGACTTCGCGTCAATCGCGAGCTGCGTGATCGCGCCGGTGTGGCCTGACAAACTCACGGCTGTGCCTTCGGGCTCGCGCGCTTCGAGGTCCCACACACGGACCTTGCCGTCGTCGCTGCCGGTCGCGCCCCAGCGTCCGGACCCGTCGATGGTGACGGCCGTGACCGGGCCTCCGTGCCCGCCCAACACGGCGGGCTCGTGCGACATCTTGCCCCGTTTCGAGCGCCACAGTCGGGCGGTTCCGTCGGCGCTACCGGTGAGCACTTCGCCCCCTTCCGGACGCACGGCGAGGGAGCTGACCGCGTTGTCGTGTCCCGTGAGGGTCGCGGCCCGCCCGGCTCGCTTGCCGCGCGTCAGTGGCCACACGCGCAACGCCCGGTCGACGCCGGTGGTGTACGCCGCGGTGCCGTCCGCCGCGAATGCCACGGCCGTGATGCGCCCTTGATGGCTCGACAGGAGGGTCGGCTCCGCGTCCAAGGCCGCGAGGTCCCAGATCCGACCGCGTCCGTCGTCGCTCCCGGTGAGGAGGAAGCGTCCGTCGTGACTCCACGCGAGACAGCCCACCGAGGCCTCGTGACCTCGCAGCACGCGGGCGGTCGACGTGGGATCGGCTGCGGTGAGGTCCCACACTCGCGCGGTGAGGTCTTGGCTGGCGCTGGCCAGCCAGCGCCCGTCGGGACTGATCGCGAGCGCGTGGATCCAGTCACCGTGCCCGGTGAGCTTGTGGGCGGCGGGCTGCCCAGCTCGGGTGAGATCCCACAAGCGGATGACTTTGTCGTTGCCCGCACTGGCCAGCCAGCGGCCGTCGGAGCTGGTCGTGAGGGCGTTGACCGCGTCCTCGTGCCCGACCATCGGCCGTCCCCGGATCTTGCCGAGTGCGCCGCGCAGGGCGAGCTCGGCGGCGTTCGCCGGGGGCTCGCCCGCTTGCTGGGCCAGACGAAGACCCTCGGCGGCCAACAGCACGGCGACTTGGGGTTGGTCCGAAACGATGGCGGTCGCCTGGGCCGCGAGGCGCTCCGAGTTGGCGACCAGCGCTTCGCGTTCGGCCTTGGCCACTTCGTCACCGGCTGAGCCCCCGTCGACGTCCGGTGCGATCATTCGGGCCGTGGCCATGCCACTGGCGACCGCCACCACGACCGACGTGGCCGCCAGCACTCCCGCGATCACGCGCCGGCGGGCTGCCGCCGCGCTGCGTTCGACGAACTCGCGCTGCAGTGGCGTCGGTTGGGGTTGCTTGTTCGCGCCGCGCACGAGCCAGTCTCTGGCTTGGCGCAGCTCGGATCCACGAGCCAGTCGCCGGTCGTCGCCGTCGCTGACGTCCCAGTCGTAGGCCAGCTGGTCGACTCGTTCGCACTCTTGCACCCACTCGGGGTCCGACGGGGCGACGGCCCGCGGCGAGGAGGCCGGCTCGGCGCTTTTGGCCGGGGGGCGACCGCTCCAGCCTCCGGGCGCGGCCGAGGCGGGCGCGGGTCCGGCCGGCGGG
>QKPP01000116.1 GCA_006508105.1 Myxococcales bacterium FL481
AGGACAGCGGGTTCTGGTCCCGTAAGTCAAGGTTCGAGTCCTTGTCCCGGAACAACTGCGGCGCTGGATCAGCGACATTTTGGGAGTCGCTGGTCACCGGGCAACTCGGATCTGCGGCCGGTTAGCGTGTTGTGCGAAGCATCGTCCGCGTCCAACGCGTAGCCTAGCCGCGCGGCGACGTAGGCCGCACCAAGGCCGTCGTGATCGAACCCCAACGTGGCAAGGAATCTCAGGTCTCGGCGCGACGCGCTGCGATCAGCTTCTTCACAAGCGAGCGCGGTAGGGGCCGATCGACCGGGAATCTCAGCGCTCCTTTGGACCACTGGTACCCCTCGAGGTCTGACGCGGCCATTGACGAGAGAACGGTCCCGCTATGCGGCAGGTAGCTGAGGTGCTTGCTCGCCGCCGAGAATCCGGCAATGAGTTTTCCGCTGAGTCGAAATGCCGGCACAGCGTACGAAAGGCCCTCCTCCGCGTTGGGGAGCGACCTGAGAATGTCCGACCTCAGCTGAGACAGCGTGGCCCGTTTGACCTCATCCAGGCGGCCGAGGTAGTCGTCGATTTCTTGAGATGACATCGGATCCCGAGGCAGGGTCTACGCGCGTTGCGGAGTGGTCAAGCAGTGTACCTAGCGTTCGACCCGAGTCTTGGAGCCCTTGTCCGTACGGCCTGGCTCGGCTTGGCCACGAGACTCGATCGCGGCGATCGTGGCGGTCATGGCCTTCGCGTGCTGGCGACACACCGGGGGGCAGGCACGCGAGCCCAGAAACCCGCACCCGCGGGGGCGTCGCTTCGAGACCCGCCGCAGCTCGACGACGGCCCGGCGGTCGCCATGTTGCTTCGCACGCGCCAGCAGCTCCGCTTTGTCGGCACAAGAGGACGCCTGCCGAAGATCCCACGCGACCTGGAGCGCGGGGCTGCCTCCCGCCCGGAATTCTGCGTTCGACAAGAGTGTCTCGGCTTGACGTGAAAACGCGTCCTCGGCCACCCACGACTCGTAGGCGAGGTCTGCCCCACGCGCACCCATGTGCGTGGCCATCACGCGCGCGGCTTGATCTCGTTCGGCGGCGGAACCCAAGCTCGCCGTCCGCACGAGCTCGATGAGAGCGACGTCGTTGGCGAGCTTCGCGTCGAGGGCCACCGCGCCTTGCAAGGCGGACAACGCTCCCACCAAGTCTGGCGGCACGATCGAAGCGCGGGACAAGGCAAGTGCTCGAGCAACCGCCGGGTCCTGCGGAAACTGTGCGGCGAGGGTCTCGAGTGGTTCCACGCCGCCGGCGCGAGCGCGATCGATGGCCTGCGCACCGGCGAGGACGGGCTCGTTGGCACTAGGATCCGAGGTGTCGCCACCGTCGGACCCATCCGCGGCGGCCGGCGGCGTCGACGGTGGGCGGCTGACACACCAGCCGGCCGCGACGAGCCCCAATGCGGCCATGGCCGCGAAACCGCCGGCCACGACCCGCTGTCGTGTCCCTCGGAGCCACGGGCGGAGTCCTTGCGCCAACCGTCGCACCGGGCGGAGACCCTCGACCAACCGGAGCGCCAGAGCGAGTGGTTCGCCAAACTTTGGCGCGAACCACAGGCCGACGCCGACGCCCGTACTGAGCACCACAAGCCAAAAGTTCGATGTCGAGCTCGCGCTAGCGGCGTCAGGGTCACCGACGAGATGGCCGACGACACGAATCAGCAGAGCACACCCTCCATACGTGGCCAGCGTCGCCAG
Source organism: Myxococcales bacterium FL481 (assembly GCA_006508105.1). Lineage (GTDB taxonomy): Bacteria > Myxococcota_A > Polyangia > Nannocystales > Nannocystaceae > FL481. The sequence continues at coordinate 1,724 of QKPP01000116.1, forward strand.
CACGGGAAGACGCAACCGATCCGCGAGCTTGAGAACCCGGGCGGTGTTGGGCCAAACCTCGGTCCTCAGTCGCCGCCCAACGATGATGGTCGGCGTCACCAGTGCTGCCAGAACCACGCACATCAACAAGGCCATCTCGCGGCCACTGGGCTGCGTCCCCGTGCCCCACAGTGCGCGCAGGGTCGCGGCCGCGAGGGTGCTGCCGACTAGCCACACCCACAAGCTTCCGACGACGGACAGCGCCGCAAGCCGAAGCCGGGCGGTTCTGGCGGTGGTCTCTCGATCGGCCGGGCCCGTCTGGGCGATTTGGGTCTGAGCCCGACCAGGAAGCTCGATCGAGACCCCTTCGTCGGGGTCGTACGGTGCGAGCGCGTCGGCCAACGCCGCGATGCTGGGGAACCGATCCGCCGGGTCTTTGGCCATGGCCCGCTGGATCAACGCCTCCAGCGCCATTGGAATTGACGGTTCAAGAGTTCGCGGACCCACCGGTTCTCGGGTCAGCACGGCGAACAAAATCTCGGCCGTCGTCTCGCCGACGAATGGGTCCTGCCCAGTGAGCGCGGTGTACAGCAAAGCTCCGGCCGAGTAGATGTCCGCGCGATGATCCACACGTGCGCCTTGGGCCTGCTCCGGAGGCATGAACGCAGGCGTGCCGAGCACCGCTCCGGCCTCGGTGAGCTTCTTCGCTTGGCCGTCGTCCAGCCGAGACACGCCGAAGTCGAGCACCTTGACCAGCGGTCGGTTCAAATCGCCGGTTAGGAACACGTTTTCTGGCTTGATGTCTCGGTGGACCACCCCGCTGTCGTGAGCGGCGGCCAGTCCTCGACAGACCTGCCGCACGATGCGAACCGAAAAGCCGACCGGCAGCTTGCCATGGCGCTCCAAAGACTCGCCCAGGTCCATCCCTTGGAGGAACTCGGCCACCAGGTAGGGACGCCCGTCGCGGGTGCGGCCAACGTCGTAGACGCTCGCGACGTACGGGCTCGAGATGGCCGCCGCCGCTTCAACCTCCCGTTGAAATCGGGAGACGATCTCGGGGTTGCCCGCGAGGTTCGCGTGGATGACCTTCACCGCCAATCGCTTGGTACGAATGCGATGATGACGCGCCTCGTAGACTCTTCCCATTCCGCCAGCAGCCAGGCCCCGGACGATTTCGTACGTGTCGTCCAGCCGGGTATCGATCAAAGGATCTGGGTCAGCTGAGTCGGGCATGGGCGAACCCACCGCGGGCGGTGGATAAGAGACGGCTTGCGGCGCGTTTTTGTTTACCGCTTCGCCGGTGGCCATGTACACCATCGTTCGCGTGGTGGCATGCGAGTACTCGCGGCGCGCATGTCGACCGAGCGCGAGTCGCTGGGTCCGGGTGCTCGCGGCGCTCAAGCGCCGATCGACGCAAGCCAGGCCTCGCCGTGCGACCCCGAGATCGAGGTGTGTTCGAGCGCACGTTTGACACGTGGGGCGCGCGGGGCCGGCAGCACCGCGCTCGGTGCGGAGACATTTCTTCCATCGGCTGAAAGGTTGCGGGCGTTCAGGCGCCTCACATCCATGCCGGTGCCTCGCTTCGTCGTGCGGCGTCGCTCGCCGAGGTGGGGTCGCTCCGCGAGCCCTGGCTCTCGCCGAAGTCAGCGCATCGGTCCGCCACCGGCCTCTGCCGTGGTCTGAATCCTCTCCTTTTCGCTCCCGTTGAGCCCATACGCAACCGCGTTCCGACCCGCCCGAGTGTTGTTTGCACCTGGAGGCCAGTTTTGCGCATCTTGTCCCCCATCGCCGTCTTCTTCGCCGCAATCATCGGCGTTGTCGCTCTTCTCACACCATTCGATGCCGACGCAGCGCCCCCCCCGATCGTGCGATCGGGCACTCGGCCCATGAGCGTCCTGATGGGGGTCGGACCGACGGTGCGGGTGTACCGAGGCCCATCCACCGTCAAGCTGACTCAAGAACTTCACTTTCATTTCTCTGGTGACTCAAGCGGCCCCGCGTTGGGAATCCTGACCACGCAAGAGTTTTGGGAACACCACGATGATGATCGCGTAGCGTTCACAATCGGGCCGAAGTTCGTCTACGACATTCAACCAATCCCCAAGGTTGGGTTTTACATCTCGCCCGATGTGTCGGCCGGGTATCGCGTGGAAGCCTGGGAGTCCGGGCGGACGCGGCACCGAGGCGACGCCTATTTTGGGGTGGCCGCCAAGCTTCTTTTGGACGATCGTTGGATCATGTGGGTGCGCCCCGTCGGCTTCGGCTTTTTGTTTGACGCCGACTACGGCGTGGCCTTCCGCTACGAATTCATCATGGGGGGCGGTATCACGTTCTGAGCGTGTCCCGCCACCCTCACCCAGGATCGAGCATCCCTGTGCCACATGACTCCTCGCCACACCGGCTTGTCACTGCCGGGCTGTCCGCTTTGCGAACGCTGCTTGCCTTGATTCCTCTCGTCGGATGCGTCGCCTGCAGCACCGTCGAATTGCAGCGCATCAACTCGGCTGAGCGCAAGCCCAACAACGTCTGGGTGTTCTTTTCGGTTGAACAAGACGGCGAGCCTGTCCCCGGACTACAAGCCGACGACTTCGAGATCTACGAGGACGACCGCCTCGTATCCACCTTCGAAAGCGGTCAGGTGGTGCAAAACCCTGAGCTGGCCGCGGTCATGTACACCATGCTGTTGCTCGACATGAGCGGCAGCATCACTGAATCGGGCGAATCCGGCGCGCTCGTCGACGCGGCCAAGCTGTTTACGGAGCGAGTCGGAAAAACACAAAGGGTCGCCGTGTTCGCCTTTGACGGCAGTGAGAAGATCTACCCCGTCGTTCCGTTTACAGCGGCCGAGCGCCCAGTCGAGGGCGGCTTGGAGTGGCTGCGCACGTTTCGACCGCGCGACCCGTCGACCAATCTCAACGGGGCGGTGGTCCAAGGTCTCGAGCAGCTTGACCGCGCGCTACAAAAGGACAAGCGACCGATCAAGCTCGGCACGCTGGTGGTCTTCACCGATGGCACCGATCGAGCGGCGCGAGTCAGTCGCGACGACGTACTCGCAGCGCTGGCGGACCCCAAGTATGGCGAGTTCGACATCTTCACCATCGGGGTTGGGGCGGAGATTGAGCAGCGAAGTTTGGCGCAAATCGGGCGCGATGGCACCGAGCTCGCCCAAGACCGCACCCGCATTGAGGATGCGTTCGGGAACGTCGCCAACAAGATCGAGGCACAGGCGAAACGGTTCTATCTGCTGTCCTACTGCACACCCTCGCGCCGAGGAGACCACGTGGTGCGGATCGAAGCGAACATCAGTGGCGACTCCGGCCGACCGAGCCGGGGCTCACTGGAGTATGGCTTCAACGCCGACAACTTCGGGCCGCCGCCCGCGTGCGATCCCAATCGCAAACCGAGCTTCCGGCTCGATCAAAACCTGGACACACCACCAGATGATCTCGCCGCATCAAGGAAGAAGTAGTGAAGGCGTCCTCCCGCACGATGGGGGCGCACGCGGCCACGATGCGCCGGTCCAGGCCGCCACCATCCCGTGGCCGGCACGCACGACCGAGGGCAAGCCATGACTGAGTCGGATACTCGCTTTCATCCTCCTGTAATCGGCGACGGTGACACCGCACCGAACAACGCGACGCCTGGCCAGCACGATGCGGCCAGCGGGAACCCCGTGCTGGGCCATGGCGCGACCAAGCGGCGTTCCACGGTGGCCCTGGCGGACGGTGACATCGAGTTTGTCTCGGACGACGAGCTGGATTCGACGACCGCACATCAGCGGCAGCGCACGGAGGTGCTGTCGGACGACTCCAGCCAGCCTGCGCCCGACGTCGCGCGATCTGAGCCGACCGGCATGGCGGACACCACGGCGAGCCGCGGTCGTTGGTTGTCACCGGTTGGGCAGCTCGCCGCGCGCGTGTCGTCGAAGCTGGGCTTCGCCTCGCGCCGACGCGCCCCCCAACCGGGCGAATCGGCCGGCCAACGTGCGCCCACGTCGACCGCCGATGAGGGAGTCGCGGCGCCCATCCCCCCCGCAGGTCCAACCGCCGCAGACGCGACGGACTCCGTGTCGGACGACCGCGCCTCGGACCCGGCTCCAGCTGAATCGCGGACCCGCGCCGGCCAGTTACGGCCGATACAAGTCGGCAAGCGACTCTTGTTCGCCACGCTTGGCGCGGTCGGGACGGTGCTCTTGCTCCTGCCCATGCTCCCGGTCTCCCCACCTCCACGCACGGACGCACCGTCCTCGCCCGCCGCGCGGCGGCGACCGGTGGAGATCGGTGCGACGCGGTGGGAGGCCGGGTCTTCGGCTGCAGCGGCACCTCATGAGCCCGTCGACCACGACCCGGCGCGATCACAGGCGAGTTTGGCCCGGGTCGGTTCCCCGGAGCGATCAACCTCTCGTACGAGCGTGCCGCCACTGCCTCATGCCGACAGCGCGCCTCGGGAGGCGGACATGCCTCCGGAGGCGGATTCGACAGCCGACGCGGCTCCGAGCCTCCCCAGCGCCGGCCGCGAACCTGGTTCGCAGGATGCGGGCAGCCCCGCCATCGCCTCGCACGGACGCGCTCGCGACCACGCGAATGCGACTGGCTCCGCCGAGGATCTCCCGGTCGGCCCGTCCGAAGCGGAGCACAACGCAGTGGACAGCGATGCCGAGGAGCCGGCCTCCGACGCAGCCGCGGCGCGTGTAGAGGGGACGACGGACCCAAGTCCCGCTCAAGATGCGTCGACTCTCGCCCACACCGATTCACCGAGACCCGAGGGCGCGACGCCGAGTCCCGTGCAGCGTCGAAAACCGCGTCGCCGCGGGCAAAAGGATCCGCGCTCCGCCCGAGAGCTGCTCTCGCAAGCCAAGCGGGCGTACGACGACGGTCAACACGGCGAAGCCTATCGTCTCGCCACTGTCGCGCTCGACAAAAGCAGCGGCAACCCGGAGGCCGTGCGCACGAAGGTGCTAGCTGCGTGCGCGCTCAGGAACCGCGCCACCGCCAAAGCGATGTTTCAGTCCCTCGCCCCCGAGCAGCGCGCTCGGCTGCGCTCGCAGTGTCGTGAGCACGGGGTGTGGTTGGGCGTCTAGCCTTCCACGACCCTCGCGAAACCCTGCCTCAGCCTCGTGTGGCCAGCTTTCGCGGATGAGCCTGGCCCGTTTCGATGCGACGCAGCATCTCTCGCTCCCGCGTGTCTCGCTCCCGCGTGAACGTACGCGGTCAAGCGACTGGACGAGCGCGACTCATTGCGTGCAGCAAAACGTCACGGCCCCGTCCGGCGCCAAGCCACCGGTGGGCGTGACGCTCCCCCCTGCGCCACAGTTTGCGTTCGAGTCGAACCCGAACGCACTGTACGAGGCGACGAACGGCGTGTTGAAGCAGCTGTTGATCCGACGCGCGTTGTCACAGTTGTCCTCTTCGGAGATCTCCAACTCGGCGGCCCCGGTGCACAGCTCGTCGCCGCACGTGCATTCCGAGCAGCCGCGATCGTCGTTGATGCGCGTGTAGTACACGTAGCGTTGCGCGTAACCGCCAGGCGGACAGGCCCGGTTGCCCTCCCGGTAGATGCACAACCCGGGTTCGAACGGATTGGTGGGGGCGGGCGCGCACACTTCGTCACTGTCACAACCCGCGATCGTCTGCGCGTGGCAGCTCGACACCTGTACCGTCCAGCCGGGTTCGGGCAGGTCCACACTGGCAACGGGCGAGCAGCGGTCGGAAGCGGCGACGTCGACGTCGATCGGGCCGGTCACCGACTGGTTGAAGCACGCGTACTGCGGGTCCACCGAGATCCGCTCGGACGGCGTGCTGCAGTCGAGCCCGCCGCCCGCGAGCAAAAAGATCTCGCACCTGAAGTTGTTTGGCGGGTCGCAGGTGCATCCACAGGCCGCCGGGTCAGCCGCGGGCTCACGATGGGCTTGCGGCCCCTGGGTGGGAAACGACCCATCGCACTCCACGGGATCGTCGGCAGCATCGAGCTCCTCGCGCGCAAGCGGGCCCGTCCAACCGGAGGGAGCTGCGTCAACGCAGGTGTGGGTGTCGCTGGGACACGCGTCGTTGCTGTCGTCATCGTCGCCGTCGTCGTCATCGTCGCCGTCGTCGTCATCGTCGCCGTCGTCGTCATCGTCGCCGTCG
>QKPP01000121.1 GCA_006508105.1 Myxococcales bacterium FL481
CCGCGGCGGGCGATGACTCGAATCGGCCGGGTTGCGCCACGTCTCGGGCACGATCACCCGCCTCGGTGAGATGCACTTCGTCGCCCACCACGTCGAGACGCTTGCCCGCCACCATCGTCACCTTCGAACTCGCCAGAGGGCCCCCCGAGACCTCGACCGAGCCCGCCACGACGCCCAGCGCGACGTGATGCACCGCTGCATCCCACCGCACGGCGAAACTGCCGGCCTGGGTCGAGACCCGCATCGGCCCCGCATCGACTTCAATCCTCGGCGCGCCGGCGTGGGTCCCCGGCCCCTGCACCACGTTCGCGGCACCGTTTTCGAGGCTGACGTGCACCCGGTCGGAGGACGCCGACACCACGCGGGCCCGAGCCGCCGCCGCGAGCTCAAGGTAGCCACCGTGACCGAGGGCAAAGCGCCGCGGTGTCCCGTCGTCGGCCTCGAGCCAGGCCCGCGCGACCAACCCCGGATCGCGAGCCGACTCGTTGGGCCGCCCCGTGTTGAGAGCCGTGCTCCCGCGCCAAACGACGACGGCCACCGCCGATGCAACGGCCAGCACGCCGAGACCCAGCGCAAATCGTGACGCCCCACGCCGCCGAACGACGGGCCGACGGACCGAGGCGGCCACGAAACGATTCCGCTGACGCTGCCGTCGGGCGGGATCCGGGGCCCGAGCCGTCCCGTCGTCGAAGTCGCGCGCCAACTGGTCAATCCACGACACGTTGCCTCCGACGCGGACCGGGAGGGACCCGGGGCGCGAGCAATGGATCCGCCGCGGCCAGCTTCCTCAAGCGCTTGTTCGCCGCCAAAATGCGGCGTTTCACCGTGGCTAGCGAGCACTGGCAAAGCTCGGCGGTTTCCTCCAGCGAGCGGCGTTCCACGTAGCGCAACACAAACGCGATGCGCTGCTCGCCCGAAAGTTTGTTGAGCAAGCGAGCCGTGCGATGCACGAGCTCACGCCCGTCGTGATCCACCGTGGGGCTCACGGCCTCGTCGATCACGCCGTCGTCGGGTCGGTGGAGCATTCGATGAAGCCGCCGCCGCCGAATCTGGCCCCGCACCGTGTTGATGGTGACCGAGATCACCCACCGGCGCAGCGCCTGGGGATCACGAACCGTCGGCAGCCCCGACAGAATCTGGACCAACGCGTCGTGCACCACGTCGTCATGCTCCGCATCCGCCCCGAGCAAGCGCCACACCAGGGCATTGACCTCGTCCCCGAAGCGGTCGTACACGGCCGCGGCCACGCCGGCGCCGTCTCGACGCGCCAACGCGACGAGCTGGGCGTCCGCGTCATCGAGCGGCGATGGCAGCGGGTCGACGGGTTCGGGCTCGGCGTCGGCCGAGTCGACCGCGAACACCCGCTCCAAGTGCCGTGAGAGCGCGGACAACGGACCCACGACCCTAGCACCGGGCGAGGGCGGTGAGGCGTCAAGCTCCGTTGCGCCCGGGACGATCGGCAACGAGATGGCCGTAGCTCGAGCGACAAACATGCGGGCGCACAAGAGAGGTTGGAACACGGCCGGGTAACGGCTCACGCCGCTGAATGCGCCCCCCCTGTCCGTGACGGCCGAGCTGCGCCTCGCTCGCAGTGCGTCGGTGCATCGCGGCACGGTTCGCCGCTTGACCGCGTGGCGACGCGCCTAGTGCGATGGCCCGCGACGGCCTAGGCGATCCTCACCGAACACCAGCACCCCCGCCTCGAGCCGCACGTCGATGGCGAACACCCGCTGGATCAGTTCGGGGCGCACCACCTCGTGCGCCGGACCAAACGTGAACGCGCCCGAAGCATCGCCGTGCAAACACAACACCCGATCGGCCACACGTCGCGCCAGATCGATTTCATGCATCGATAGCACCACGAGTCGGCCGGCATCGGCCACGCCGCGGAGCAGTTCGAGCAGGGCGAACGTGTGGCGCAGGTCCAAAGCGGTGGTTGGCTCGTCGAGCACGAACACCCGAGCCTGCGTGCACAGCATGCGAGCCAGCATCACGCGCTGCACTTCGCCCCCGCTCAGGGTTAGCATGCCTCGCCCGCGCAAGTGCTCGATCTCACAGTCGGCGAGGGCTCGGGCGACCGCCTCACGATCGCGAGGGCCGTACGCCCCGTGCCAAGACAAGTGAGGGAGCCGGCCAAGCGCCACGACCCGCTCGACCAGCATGTCATGCGGGAGGTCGGGCCGCTGAGGCAGATACGCGAGTGCCCGGGAGCGATCTCGGCGAGGCCATGCGTCGTACGTCGCGTCATTGAGGCGAACCTCGCCCACGACCGGCGACGCCAACCCCGTCAACGCTCGCAGCAGGGTCGACTTCCCCGCGCCATTCGGACCCACGACCGCGACCACCTCTCCCGAACGCCACGAGACCGCCAGGTCTCGGATCAACCATCCCGGCATTCGAGGAATGCGCAGTCCCACGTCTACGCAGCGCAGATTATCTCCGAGGTTCCGTTCCTCGGGGGCGGCGCGCCAGCGGTCGGAAGGCTGCCGACGAGGCAGGGTCATGGTGACTCCGCGCGGCGACGATGCAGCAACCAGGCAAAAAATGTCCCACCGATCAAACTGGTCAACGCTCCTGGCGCCACGTGGCGGGGGGTGAGCGCCCGGGTAACCGTGTCCACGCCGAGCAACAACAGCGCCCCGAGTAGCGCCGACACCACAATCAGCCGAGCGTGACCCGGAGGGGCCAGCCGACGAGCGATGTGCGGTACGACCAAGCCCAAAAAACCGATCGCCCCGACCAACGCCGTGCTGGTGCCCACCAACAGCGCCACCACCACCGCCACTCCGATCCGCAATCGGCCGGGACGGACCCCCAGCGTGGCGGCCGTGTCCTCCCCCAAGTACAAGGCATCGAGCGAGCGGTGCATCGTGACCGCAAGGACCAACCCCAACGCAATCGGGGTGACCCCCCACCCGACGTGGGCCCATCCGCGGCCATCGAAACTGCCCAGCATCCACGCCAATGCCTTGCGGGAGAAATCCCAGCTATCGAGACTGAGGGACAAGATGCAGGTGCCCAGGGCACCGGCGACGCAGCTGAGAGCCACGCCCGTCAACAGCAGCAACGTCGAAGACGCTCGCGGACCGGCCAGCACGTACAACGCGGCCAAGGTGCCCCCCGCGCCCAGTCCGGCCAACGCAGGCGACACCCACAGCGCTGATTCATCGAGCCCCAAGGCGAAGCCAGCGATGACCGTCGTGGCGGCACCGGTCGACACGCCCAAGATCCCGGGCTCGGCCAGTGGGTTGCGGAACAGCCCTTGGGTGACCACCCCCGCGACGGACAACGCCGCACCCACGAGGAGCACCAAGAGCAAACGCGGGAAGCGAAGCTCCCACAAGATCACGTGGGCCAAGCCCCCCGCCGGGTCGGCCTCCCCACGACGCCACGCGACGCCCCACGCATCGGCCCAGCTGAAGTCCCCCGGCCCGACGACCGAAGCCGCGAACGTCGCGAGCCCCACAAGCGCCGCAAGGACAACGGCTCGGAGCGTGAAGCGACCGGACTTAGCCATCCTGGTCCGCGCCCTGGGGCGCTCCGCTGGTCTTCACCGGCAACTTGCCGTACACCCCGTCATGGATGCGGCGAGCCAGCTGCAGCATGCCAGCCCCGGTCGTCGACATGTACGGCGGATCGATTGCAACGATTCGCTCCTCGAGGACCGCGGGCAGCCGACGAAACCCCGGACGTGCCGAGAACTCGCGGCGGGCGGCATCGCAGCCCGCCTCGCCGCAGTTGATCACGATGTAGTCGGGGGCCCACGCGGCCATTTGCTCCACGTCGACGCGCCGATGTCCGGTGACCCCACCCATCGCCGCTCGATTGCGGCACCCGCCGGCCTCGCAGGCATCGTGAAAGGTCGTGTTGCCGCCCGCGGTGTTGTTGTACTGCCACGCCATACACGTGGGCCATCGCGTGCGATCGCGACCGGCCGCCCGGGCTCGCAGCTCCTCCAGCTCGCGCAGCTCACGGTCGAAGGTAGCGAGCAGGTCCGTCGCCAGTGCCGGTTGCTGAAGGGCCTCGGCGAGCTTGCGCACCGACGAACGGTAGGCGTCGAACCCGGTCAATGCCCCGAAGTCGAGTATGTTCAAGTGGCGCGAGACGGCCGCGCGATACTCCTCGGCCGTGAAGTTAGCCATCAAGACCATCTCGGGCTGCAAGGCCAACACCTGCTCGGGGTTGCTGCCCAACCGCGGCAGCGCGGCGGGCCAGCGCTTCGCCACCACGCTGTAGCGGGGGTCGTCCGCGAGCCCGCTGACCGCGACGGTGAGCGACTGGGTCGGCTCACCGCCGTTCCACAGCAGCTCATCACCGAGGATCAACTTGCTCGCCACCCGACCAAGCGCGGGCGGCTGGGCGTCGTTGGTCGTCAGAGCCGCCGCCACCCCCGCCGCCGCGACCGGCTGGGTCCGCGCCGTATCGGTGGGGCCCGTTCCCCCCGAACAAGCCGTCACGCCCAACACCCCGAGCGAGACCCAGCCCCAACGATTGGCCCTGGAGAACGCCATCGCCATCTTCAGGGCAACGCTACCAACTCATAGGGCGGCAAGCCAGTCGACATTGGTGTCGTGGTGACTTCGACGGCTGGATCGACGGCGAGGTTGAAGATGCGAACCCCCGAACCCTCTGCGGAGGTATCGAGAAACCACACATCGTTGCCGACCACCTCGAAGGCACCGGTCACGCTGTCGAGGCCCGACACTACCTTGGTCAGGTCGGCTCCGGCTGCCGTCAGGCTGGCGCGCCAGATGCTAAAGCCGGTCCAGTCGGCATTGGCCGCGCTGAAGTACACACGCCCATCAGCCGCGACGTCGAACTGCGACAGTTGGTAGCCGGCCAGACCCGCGGCCTCGAATGTCGCGTCGGAGATGACCCACGACACGTCGCCGGTGACCAAGTCGACCCGCTCGAGCCCGGTGTTGAGGACCAACAGCGTCGTCCCGCTCGGGTCACGGGGGTCGAGCCGCAGTTTCCGGACGCCGCGTCCCCCGAGGATCAGCGAGCCCGGCGTCACCCCGTCCGCGGCTGGCAACACGGTTCGGGTCGTCGTATCAATGGCGACCAGCCGGGTGTGATCGACCGGCTGCCAATCCGGGTCGAGACGAGACGCGGCGACCCACAGGTAGTCGCCGCAGGCCACCGCCAACCCGAGCTCGGGGTTCCCATCGGGGTCCGCCACGCTGGTCATATCGATGCTGGCAAACTGAGCCACCGCCGCAGGATTGCTGACATCGATCACACGTACCTCGGGCGCACCGAAGAGCGACACGTAGGCCACCCCGCGCGGGTCGAAGGCGATGGCGTGGGGGTTGAGCGACCCGGTCGGCGCCGGATTCAACGCGAACTGACCGAGCCGGCGCAGATCGTCGGCGGCGAGGACATCCACGTAGTCGAGCATGAACCGGTGGAGCACGTAGACGCGATCATTGTGCACAAACGGCACCGAGTCGGTGTCGCTCAGGGCCAAGTCGTTTTGCAGCGTCCGCGTGGCGACGTCCGCCAACCCAACCGCCCCGGTCGCGTTGTCCGAAGTGACGATCGCCAATCGGCTCGGCTCAGTGGTGGGCAACGAACACACGGCGAGGACGGGCCCGGTGGGGCTGTCTTCCATGCCGCCGGTGCTGGAGTCGTCGAGATCGGAATCGACGGCCGCATCAGAGCCCAGGTCGGGCGTCGTGTCGGTGCAAGACGAGCCAAGCGAAGCGCAGGCAGTCAACGAAAACAGGATCGATCGAGGCATCATCGGGTATGAGCGGAGTAACGAAGGCACACGTGTTCGTGCTCGCTCAGCCTTCTCGGGTGGGACGGGAAGAGGCAGGGCCGAGCGTCACTCCGACGCTGAGCCAAACGCTGCGTCCGGGCAGCGGGTACGCGAGAAAATCACTGACGGGGACCGGGTACGGTGTGGGGGGCCCCGCTTGCGGAACGATCTGTGCCACCCGCACGTCGGCCAGGTTGCGCACGTCGACGCCCGCTTGCAGTCGCTCGGCGACGCGAAGCTCCACGCCCACCCCGTGTAACGTGCGCGGGGGCAGACCGAAGCGCCCGCTGGGGTCGAGGAAGGTCCCCGCGACGTGCTCGACGCTGTAGCGCACGCGTGGCGCCCACTGCCAGCGCGCCCGTACGAAGCGATGACCGAGGGACGCGGTCAGCCACAGGTCGTGACGAGGCCGGCCCGGCAACGGTCGGCCATGCCGCGCTGGTTCTGGGCTCAGATCCGCGGAGTCGAGCCACGTGTAGGCCGCTTGCAACGTGATCCGCTCGCGCCATGCCGCGATTCGCAACGACGACTCGATGCCGCGGATCCGCGAGGCTGCGACGTTTTCGGGTCGCACCACGACGCCCGTTTGCCGCCATTGAATGCCGTCTTTGTTCCACAGCGCGAAGCCGGCCACGTGAGCGTACACCCGGGCGATCGCCGCCCACGCGGCGTCGTAAACAAACCCGGCGTCGGCCGATGTGCCGCGCTCGGGCTCGAGTCCCTCGTTGCCCACGATGTAGCCACGATCGCCGAACATCTCCATCAGCGTGGGCGGACGCAAGTAGCGACCACCCGAGGCTCGAAGCGACCACGCAGCGGTGATCCGCAGCCGCGCGCCGAGCCGCGGCGACGCGGCGACCACATCGCTATCCACCGCTTCGTCGGTGAGCTCGCCGTCTCCCGGCGCGACACGAAACCGGTTGACCAGCGCATCGAGGCGCACCGCGGGCACGACGTGGATGCGGCGAGACCAGGCGAACTGTTCAAGTTCCAACCCCGCACCGATGCTCGCCCGCCGTCGCACCGCGTCGCCCGTGTGCGATGCCCCGGGCATCAGCACGCGCTCATCGATGATGACCTCCTCTCCCCGGGCATCCGCCACGACCCCCACAAAGGCGCCGCGCCAGAGGGGAAGCCGGATCCGCGGGGATAGGTAACCGTCGAAGCTGTGGCCGCGCTCGTCGTCGACCGCTAGTCCAACCTCGCCCAGCGGGTCGCGATAGCGACGCGTCTCGAAGGTGCCACCGCCCACCCAGGTCACCCGTCCGCCCGGGCGCCCGAAACGACGGCGCACGGACGACACGCTTCGCAGCCGCAACGTCGTATCGGAGGTTTGTGTGGACTGGACGGTCGCCGATCCAGGGACGCCGCGCGTCTGCCCGAGGACAAAGAGCTGGCTCGAGTACCGCCATCCCGCACGGCGTCCGTCCAGGCGCAGCAGCGCGGACAGACGGTCGTAGCCGTTGTTCGATCGCCGTGAGGTCGTATCGTCCCCGGTGAACACCGGCGTGCCGTTGTTGTCGAAGTAGGGAAAGTCGCCCTTTGCCCCGGCGTAGCCGACGGTGACCATCCCACTCGCGCCCCGACCCAGCGACCCCGATAGCGAGGTCATGGCGTGCCGCGCTCGAAACGAACCGTATCCCGCCTTTGCTTGGAGTCGCGTGGGTCCGCGATGCATGCGGCCCACAAGGTTGATCGCGCCTCCCACCCCACCGCGACCGAACGCGACCGGCACGTAGCCGCGATACACCTCGATGCGTTGCACCGGATCGAGCGGCAACGAGGCGAGGTCGACAAGTCCCGCGATCGCCCCGTCGACCGGCACCCCGTCCACGAAGACCGGCACTTGCTGCGGCGAGCTGCCCCGTAGCGACACCGAGCTGTACTGACCCAACCCGCCCATGGATCGCGTCACGACTCCACTTTGGCGATCGAGCCGCTCGCCCAAGTCGTCGCCGCGCAAGGTGGGATCGGCGACGTCGATGACCACGGCCGTGGCGAACCCGGGCGTGTCGAGATCGAGGTTGTGTTGCGTCTCGGCGGGAGTCGCCCCGTGGTCGCTGACCACCGTTCGGTATCCGCCGCGGGTACGCGGCGGCTCCGACCGATCCGCCCGCCGATCGGAACCCGCCGTGGCCCCCCGCTGGGGCGCGACTCGAGGGTCGACCGCCGATCCGTTGCGCGATCCGGCGGCCGCGTCCTCCATCGCCTCGCGCCATTCCGAGTCGGCTCGCCCCGCTCGACTCCGTGGCGAAGCCGGGCCCTCCATCGCCTCGCCCGACTCGACGTCCGGTCGGCCCGCTCGATGCCGCGGCGGGGCCGACCCGGCGCGTGGCTTGGCCGCCGCATCCTCAACCGCCGGGCGCGACTCGGGATTGGCTCGACCCGATCGATTCCGTGGCGAGTCGGCCGGGGCAGACGCGGAGGGTGAAGCGAGCGGTGCGAGTAGCCAGAGCGGGCCGATGAGGCACGCCCCAAAGAGCATGGCGAGGTCCATCGGCGAGTTGACTCCCGTCTCACGTGATGGTGGGCTGCGAGTTCGCAGCGGGTTGGCGCGGCAGGTTTCCTGACTCGTGAAGATCGCCGCATCCGGTCCTTCCCAGGCCCTAGGCCCAGTGGCTCGTCCGAATGCGCTTCACTTACAGTGGCGGGAGCCGTTCTGGTTTCTCACCAGATTCCCTGTTCCCCGAGGGGCACCGCGCAAAGCTGTGGATAGCGAGAATGATTCGAGGGGGAGGTGTGCCTGCCGGCTCGCCCGTCGTCAACTGCGATAGAGGCGCCGGCACCACGCCGGGGGCGAATCGTCGGCGTTGGCGGGTCACCTTGGCCAGGGGCACGATGCCCGGCCTTCGGCCCCGTGGGTCGACCGAGCGAGCCAGCCCGGCGAGTTAGCCGGCGCACCGGTGGGTTGGCCGGTCGGGGCAAAACCGCTCCGTGCCGATGCTCGTTCCCCAGCTCGGTCCCCTCCGCCGACGTGCCCCTCGCCCGCCCGCGGACCCTCGCTCGGGGCTGCACCCGCAACCACGCGAGACATCCGCCGGTGGATGTTCACTGGCGGTCAAGCGAATCCTCCCCGATGCCTCGCACGCTCACGACGGACCGCGCTCGCCACGATGACCACGTCGGTCGCGTCGTGCCGGTACTGCGGGCGGACGACGTGGAGTTGAGGGCGCCCGCCCACGTTCGGCACCGCGACACGCCGGCACTCGACCTTGTTGTTTCGTGAACAGTGTCAGGGAAATCCCGGGACCTGGGTGACCGCCGTTCCACCACGCCTTGCGTCGCCCGAGTGCGGAAGACTCCGGCCGTCGCCACCGGAACCGCAAACTTTTCGCCGCCACGTCAACGAATAAATGGCTCTCGCCCCCTACTCTGCGGTCATGACCCGTCTAGTCGATTCCCCCCGTGGCGAACACTCGACGCCGAAACGGCGGCGCAGGTGGACCCCGACCATTGACCCCGGCACGACACTCGGACTCGCGTTGACTGCAGCGGCCATCGGCGCTTGCCAGCCATCCGCCGACGCGCCGCCGCCAACGGCCCCGGTGGTGACGCCACCGCCAGCCGTCGCGGAGCCGTTGGGCTTTCAGCCCAATACCCAACTCGCGTGCCAGGCGACAATATCCGAAGAGACCGGCGGTTTGGCCATCCATGTCAACGGGGCCGTCACCGAGCATCCGGTGGCCCAAGGCGCCGAGCTCACGACCTTCGCATACAACTCGGAGTCAATCGCGGTGGCGATTCGCCAGGCCTGGCGCACGTGGGAGCCCGGCCCGGATCAATCGACGCTTTACCAGCTGTCTTGCACCGCGCCGTACGAGATGCGGACCTTGGTCACGCGAGCCGGAGCAGACTTCGGCCACGCCGCGGCGACCAGCGATGGCCGCACCGTGTACTTCTCCGACGGCGGCGTCAGTGCGATCGAACTGGACACCCTGAAGGTGCAAGAGATCGTCGCCCGGCCGGCCGCCGTGACCAAGCCCGCGTGCGGCTCTACCCCCGTGGCTCCACGGTTCGTCGTCGATCGACTACACAATCAGGATCAGGACCTGGGGGTCACGCGATTCGAACCCTGCGCCCACGCCAACGAATGGGAGGGACATCCCGGGCTGTTGACCGCGATTGCCAGTGGGGGCAACGCTCGGTTCGTTCCCCAGTCGCCCGTCCACTCCGTCGCCGTCGATCCCAGCGGAACTCTCTGGCTAGGCGACGGCGGAGCTTGCCACGCCCCAGGCGTGCGGGCCCCGCAAAGCCCTGGGGTGGTTTGGCGGTCCGCCGACGGCGGGGCCCACTGGACGCCGGTCCACTTCGATACGAATGCGGCCAATGGGACCGCGCCTGCGACTGCGGTGACCCGCGTCGCCGCGGGGCGCAACCCCGGTGAGATCGCGGTGCTCAGCAGTGTTTGCTCCACCCCGCACGTGGGACTATTCGGCGGCACGCTGCACATCACCACCGACGGCGGAACCAGCTGGCAGCAACTCACCCTCCCCGACGAGTTCGCCGTGATTTCGTTCGGTGACGGCATCTCCGACTTCGCGCTCGTCGACGGGAGTCTTGCCCACATTCGCACCTGGTCGATCCGACCGACCAATCGTGACCGAGTCGCGTGGGATACCCGCGATGGCGGACGCACTTGGGTCGTGACGGGCGATGCGCCATTCGGCCCTCCGCCTCCACTGGCCGATGCGTCGCTCAACGGGGTGGAGTTCCGGGCGACGGCCGACGGCTTGATCGCGCAAGGTCCCTCCGGCACGCAGACGCATATCTTTCGCACGCTCGACGTGCGCCCCGACCACGCTCACTGCCTCGTGTTTCGCCCCAAGACGGCGTCCGCTCAGGCAGCCACCCGACTGACCGACAAGCTCACCCGCGCCGGGTTTCCGTCCTCCCCGCGCGAAGACACGGTGACCGCCCGGATGACCAATGCCGCGGTCCAGCGCTTGTTGGGCTCCCCCGTGACGTATCGTCGCGTCACCGCTCGGGATGGCTCCCCGACGGCTTGGACCGTGCAGCTGACCCCAGACATCCCCCGAGCCTGGCGCCGACAGATCGCATCCGTCGCGATCGACGAATCTCAGTGCCAGTAGCGTCGTTCGGTGCCTCCGAGACGATCGCGGTCCAGTCTTGCGGCTTGCGCCGTTGGGCTGGCCGCCAATTCTGCCGTCCTCGCCGATCTCATATGACCGCCTCGACATCCGCGCCCTGCCGGTTCCGCGCGGAGACAGCGAGTGGATGGTGTGAAGTCCATGGATTGCCGTCGCGCAAAAACGACATACTCACTTGAGACTGAGTGCAGGATGTTCGCCCGGCTCCCTGCGCGAAGATGACCAGTTCTCGTCCCTCGATCCGCTGTTCTCGTGCGTCCTCGGCCCTCGAGCCGCCCGTCGCGTTCGATCCCCACCGATGACCGCGCCGCTTCTCAGCTGCTCCAATTCGACCAATGTCACCGCCGTGACGTCTCGTTGCCGCGGCAACTAGCGCGGCGACGCCACACGGCAGCGTTCGCCCATCTCGACATCGGTCCCTTGGATGTCGATAGTTCCCACAGACGCGGCTGGCCGACACGAGCGTGGCGCTACACGGGTAGGCCATCGAACGGTCGGCCACCGGGAAGGACATTCGACGATGACGCGAGTCGAGAGCATGAATCGTGTGTTGCGAACGCTGCAAACCAGTTCGCCCGATGTCGAAGCCAGTGCGTTGATCTCGGAAGACGGCCTCATGATCGCAAGCGCGTTGCCTCAGCACATTGAAGAGGCACGCGTGGGTGCGATGAGCTCGAGCATTCTGAGCTTGGGGACCCGGGCCGCTCGCGAGCTCGAGCGTGGCACGCTGCAAGAAGTCTTGGTGCGCGGAGACGAAGGCTTCGCCGTCTTGATGTCGGCGGGGTCCGGCACCTTGTTGTTGGCGCTCGCCACCTCGGCCGCCAAACTGGGGTTGCTGTTTCTCGATACCCGCCGCGCCGCAGACGAACTTCGCCGCATTCTCTGACCGCGCGGGAGACGTCGCCATGCCCACCAGTCCCGATTCACGGGTGGACGCAGCCGGAGGGAACGGCCCGAGCGACGGACCGGAAGCGCCGCCGCGACTGCTGGGCGAAACCCAGCCGTGGCCGGTCGCGTTGCTCTTCAGTGCAGGTGGTTTCGCGTGTGCCATGGCCACGATGCAAATGATCGATAGTGCCGCGGCGCGACGCCTCTCCTCGACCCCGGCGGCGGCGAGCGGTGAACCGTTGCCAACTCCGCCAGATTCGCGCCCCGTCGTCGCCACGCAGGGGTCCGGGGTGGCCCCGCCCAGCCCGCCACCCGAACCGGAGCCGCCGCCCGCCCGTCCGCCCGCGGTTCGCCCCGCGGCAACGTGCGCCCCCGCGGCACACTTTCGTTACGCATCCGAGGCCATCAATCCTCGAGAGTCGCGAGCGGAAGGCCTGCGCCCGTTGCTGGCCGCCATGAATCGCCAGCCCGACACGCGAGCCGTCATCGACGCCCACGCCAACGCCAGCGGAACCCACGCGTTCAACCTTCAACTCAGCCACCAACGAGGGGAGCGGATCGCCGGCTGGCTCCGCCGAGCCGGCATCGCCGCGAGTCGAATCTCGGTGCGCGCCTTTGGTGAGTACCAGCCCACCATCGATCACGATCCGCTGGCCGCGGAACAACGACGAGTCGTCGTCCACCTCGAGCGACGTGGCCAGTGCGTCGCGCTCTCCTCAGCAAGCGAGCATCAGCCATGATGACCTGGACCCTCGGAACGATCGCCGCGACCTCCCTGTGGGCGGGTGGCTACCTATTCGCCGCCCGAAGGGCCGGGAAACAACGCGACCAGCTGCTGCAATCGATGGCCGATCAACGGCTCGCCGACTACGAGTCGGGCCAACAGGCCGGCCACGAACTCGCCGAGGTCAGTCGCGTAGCCGACGAATTGCGCGAAGCCATGGGGAACTTGGTCACGCGAGGAGAAGCGATCGAGGACATGCAGCGAGAGCTGCACACGGTCTCGGAGCAGCTGGCCCAAAGCGACGCCAAAGGCGACCACCTTGAAGCCGAGATCCGACGTGCCCTCGAACCGGTCGCGGCCCGTGAGGACAACACACAGTCGCTCAAGCAAGAACTCCAGCAGCTGCTGGCCCCCCTGCTCGCCCGTGAAGGCCAAGCGGACGCCGTGCAGCGAGCCATCGCCACCGCCCTCGATCCGGTTGTCTCGCAAGAACGCCTCGCACAATCGCTGCGCACCCTCCCCGTGGGCAAAAGCCGAGCCGATCTCCCGCAACTATTAGACGCGATCGTCGCTCGCGCCGGGCTGGTGCATATCGTCCTCAGCGACGCGCAGGGACTCGCCGTGGCCCACAGCGCCCGCACGGACAAAGAGGCGGAGGCCTTGGCCGCAATCGCGTCGGCCTACATCGCGCTCAGCGAGCGCTACCCACAGTTTGGCCAGCCGGCTCCCGTCGCCTTCGTCGCGACAGACACGGACCGCCAATCGGTGGTCCATCGCATTTTCATTGTGGCCGGTCAGCGCTATGTGTTGTCCGCGAAGTCGAAAAGCCGGTCGCTGACGCCGCTGGTCCTCGACGCCGCGCTCGACAAAATCGAATACCTCATGGCGAAAGAGCACTGGGAGACCTAGGCCGTCGGCGACGAGGCCCTCCCGCGAGCGCAGCGACCCAACGACGACTCTCACGGAGACCAATCTTATGCCCAACACCATCTTGTTCGAAAACGATACCCACAAGAACGTGCTTCTCGAGGATTTCAACTCGGCCGGGCTCGCCGTGCAAGCCAATCAACATGTCATCATCGACCGCAAAGAGGCGATGATTTTGGATCCCGGCGGGCACAAGGTCTATAACCAGGTCTTCTCGGAGACCATGTCGTTGCTGGGCGGGGGAACCTTACGCCACCTGTTTTTGTCCCACCAAGACCCCGACATCGTCGCGGCGTCGAACGGTTGGCTGATGACCACCGACGCCGAAGCTTGGTGTTCGGCGCTGTGGACCCGATTCGTCCCGCACTTTGGTCTGGACCACCTGGTCGCCGATCGACTGCACCCGATTCCGGACGAAGGTATGTACCTCGGCCTCGGTCAGTGTGAGCTCGCCCTGCTCCCGGCGCACTTTCTCCACTCGTGCGGGAACTTTCAGGTCTACGACCCGGTGGCCAAAATCCTGTACTCGGGCGATCTTGGGGCCTCGCTTGGTAACACGTACATCCACGTCGAGGACTTCGACGCCCACATCCAGTACATGGAAGGATTCCATCGCCGATACATGGCCAGCAAAAGCATCCTGCGAGCCTGGGCCGCGATGGCCCGCCAATTGGACATCGAGACCATCGCTCCCCAACACGGCGGCATCTTCAAGGGCAAGGAGATGGCGCATCGCTTTATCGACTGGGTGAGTGAACTCGACTGTGGCGTCGACCTGATCCCGTCGTTCAAACTGCCCCCTCGCAAACCCGCCACCGCCTAACCGAGACGCTAGGAGCCGCCATGACCTTGCCGTTTTCGCTCGACGAGTACGTGCAACTCGCCTGCATGGGGCAACACTCGCTGTTGATCGAAATCGGCGGAGCGAGCCGTCAAGGGCGCATTGTCGTGTGGCAAGGCGATGTCCACAGCGCGGTGGATGAGCACGGCGTTGGTGAGCCCGCGTTTGTCCGCCTCGCCCGACGTGCCATGGACGGTGCGTGCGTCATCGAGTGCCGAGGATTGCGGACCTTTGAGGAGCCACGCAATGTGCAGGCGGGGATCTGGCAGGCGTTGCTACTCGACTCGGCGCGCGCCCGGGACGAAGCCCACAGCGACACGCGTGTCACTTCGACCGGATCCCACGCACCCGCGGGGCCGTCACCTCGGAAACCGCGGGATCACGGCGGCTCGAAGCCGCTCACGGTTGCCGCAAACGGTCGCCCGCCGCAGTCGAGCGCTTTCCTGCCCCCGCCGCGCCCGCCCGCCTCAATGGGCGCGGCCCGGGTGAGAAGCGACGCTGCGACCGCCGCGACCGAGGCCATCGCGTTCGCTCGCGCCGCCCACCAAGGTCGCCCGACGATCGGCCGCGCACGCCACGGCGCCGAGTCGGCGACCGACCCGGGCCCCCGCGCGACGGAGCGGACCGCCCACGCCGCGAGCTTCGGTTTGGCCCGCGAGCGCGGCATCGAAGCCCTCCTCGCCAAGGACTACACGCGCGCACTGTACTGCTTCCAGGCGGCGGAGGAGCTTTCTCCCGGTGACCCCCTCGTGCGCGGCAACATCGAGCGACTCGCAGAGTTGGGCGTGGGCCGGGCCGCGCCCCCGCCCGGCTCTGGCCAGCGCAAGCGCGGACGCTGAGCTCGAACGGCCGGGCCGGCGTCGACCATCGTCGGGCCGCCGACGCCACGATCACGCCGACCGACGTCCGCGACACCGAACCGAGCTGCGGAAGGCCCGCGCGGGTGGGCTCCGGTGTGACGTAGACCCCACGCCGAAGACGTTCGGGGCCGGCCGCACGTGGCCGCTGCTACGCTGCGCGAGCGCGTAGCCACCCCGCGCAAGAGGATCAGATGAGCGACACCAAAGACTACCCCGGCAAAGACGTCACCGTCCGCTGGGACCAACGACTGTGCATCCATGTGGGCGAGTGCGGACGAGCCCGCGGAGACCTATTCGTCGGCGGACGCCAGCCGTGGTGCCAGCCCGACGCCGTCAGCCCCCAAGAAGCCGTCGACGTGGTCGACCGCTGCCCCACCGGATCGCTGACCTACATCCGCCACGATGGTGGCGCGTCGGAGACCGCCGATCGAACCAACCGGATCGTCGTGCAAAACAACGGGCCGCTGATGGTACGAGGCGATCTCGCCATCGACGGCGCGGCCGACGATATGCCCGGCGTTCGTTTCCGGGCGGCACTTTGCCGGTGCGGTCACTCCAAGAACAAACCGTTTTGCGACAACGCCCACGAGGACGCCGACTTCGTCGATCGTGGGGCAGTGGGCGAAACCGGCGAGGATCCGAGCGCTGAACCGGGACCACTGACGATCAAGCGCGCCAAAGACGGCCCGCTGCTGCTCTCGGGGCCGGTGGAGGTCGTCGCGAGCAGTGGCCGGCCGGCGTGGCAGGGCACGAAAGCAGCGTTGTGCCGCTGCGGCCAGTCGAAGAACAAGCCGTTTTGCGACGGGGCGCACAAAGCCGCGGGGTTCCAGGCCGACTGAGCCACCGCGGGCTCGGACGAGCGTTCGCGACGCTCGTCCACCCCACACGCCTGCGCCCCGGCTGGGCTGGCGCCTCGCTAGCCGCCGAGTTTGCGCATCGGGGCCAGTACCACCACCGAGAACACCACGGTCAACGTCCGCCCCGTGTTCTCGTAGGTGTGCTTTTGATGGCCATCGAACGCGGCCACCTGACCCTTGGCGAGCTCGAAATGCTCCCCCGCGATCCACAGGCCGAGCTGCCCCCGCTCACAGTAAGTGTACTCGTAGGTGCCCGGTTGGTGAGGGCTCCCCGCGATCCGAGCCCCGGGGTCGAGTTCGACGCGGTCGATGGCCGCGCCCGGGATCGGATGCGGCAACAGCTTGTGCACCAACACCCGACCGGTGCGTCGGGACTCGACGCGAGGCAACGCGTCCGCCGAGAACACCTCGCAGCGGACCCGGGGCGGCGCCAACAACTCCTCGAGGGTCAGCGCCAGTGCAGCGGCCAGCCTCACCAGCACCGAGAGCGTGGGGTTCGATCCGCCGGCCTCGATGTTGGCGATGGTCGAGCGCGGGACCTGGCACAGCGCGGCCAGCTGCGCCTGGGTCAGCGATCGCTGCTCGCGAATCTGACGCAGGTTCGCGGCCAGGTGCCCACCGATCTCGTTGAGCGCGTCCGCCACCGGCGGAGGCTACACCACGCCGCCGACGGGGGCGAACGCCGGGACCGGGGCCGCGCACGAAGCAACGGCGCCGATCCGCCTTCCTGTCCCTGCGCCGACGGCCGTTCGCCGCCGGTGAGACCCCTTAACTGGACGACTATTCGTCAGCAGCCGCGGACTCAGCCGCCGCGTCGTCGCCCTCGGCCTCCGAGGCGTCGGCCGTGTTCACCAGATCCTCGGCCGACTTGACCGCGGTCATTTCGATCTTGAATGCCTCCGCCAGGTCGGTGGCACGCCCTTCGGTCTCGCTGACCATGTCGCGTGCCAGCGACAGGTTTTTATCGATGCTCGCGTGAGCAGAGGCAGCCGACTCGCGGTCCTCTTTGGCCAGCTTGGTCGCCCGACGCTTGCCGCTGGCGATGACCGGCTCGGTCCGCTCGTTGATCGCCGTTTCGAGCTCCTCCGCTTTGGCCTCCACGCGATCGAACTCGGCGCGCGCGTCGGCGAAAGCCTGCGGGGCGGCTTTGAGCCCGTCGATCGAGGCGATGAACTTCTCGATGGCGGCGCCGACCTCTTCGCGATTGGCCTTCTTGACGCCCTTGAGTTTTACCTCGCCGTTTTTGATGGCCGCGTCGACGATGCCACCGACGGCCTTGTCTTTCACTTTGCCGGCGTTGATGAGCCCGACGAGCTCTTGAGCCGCGACTTGGGCCTCATCCGCGCCGACCAAGGCCGCTTTGGCCGTGTCCTCGAGCCCGTTCGCGAGTTCACTCATTTCCTTGAGGTCCTCCGCGTTGGCGTCGAATAGCGATTCATCCAAGGTCTCGGCCGGCTGGTCCGCCTGCTCCGGCGAGGACGAAGGTGACGTGTCCGCGGTCTGTCCCGAACAAGCCGCCAGTGCCAATGCCAGTGCAAACGAAGCTGCAAAATGAGTGCGCATCCGAAATGTCTCTCTTGCTGATCCTACGTCGCTTTGCGACCCGTTCGTTGGTAACACGCCCGATGCGGCGTGTGGACCGCTACATTCTCGCGAATGCCCGATCCACGGTCATCGGGCGGATCGCCGGCGCATAGGGGAATACACGCCGGGACCGGCCGCGTCATGGGGGGTTCTGAACACCGTACAGGCGGGCGAGCGCCGGCTGAATCGCCCGCGCCGCGATTGACCCGCCCGCGCGAGACTTGACAGTCGCCGCCTCTTATCGTGGACGAGCGCCGCCAGCGAGGCTCGAGCGCGGAGCCACCAGATGTTCGAGGCCCGGGCGCGATCCGATCGCAGGTGACCTGGTGGGCCCGGTTCATGGGTGCTCGGCCGCCTCGGCGGTGGCGTGGGATGGCCCGGTTTGCCGGTTCTCGGCGACCGTGGCGGCCCCGCGCATCCGGCCGCCCCGCTCCACCTCGCGGCGATAGGCCGGGGTTGCCGGCGCCCGGGCGGGTCGGATGTCCGCTTGGGCCCGTCCGTCGCGAAGGCACCCGTCGTGGCCGGGACTAGCCGCGCTGCAACGCGGTTTCCAGCACCGAGATTCTGGTTTGCAGTGCCGGCGGGACCTCCCGCCCGGCACGCCAGGCGGCGACGCCCGACAAAGCCTCCGCGACCCGGTGGGGGTCTCCCTGTCGCCAGGCGACCTCGGCCGCCGAGACCCAAGCCTCGGCCGCGACCGCCGAGTCAGGACCGTGGGCCAGATCGAGGACCACCGGATGCAGCCACCGCCCCGCTTGCTCAATGTCGCCAAGGGCGAGGGCGGCCCGGGCGGCCAACGAGCGGGCCACGAGCGCCTCGGTCGGCGACGCCCACCCCTCGGGTGCCTCGCGGGTCACCAGCGCCGAGGCCTGGTCCAGCGCCGCCCGGGGTCTCGCGTGGGCGAGGGCCCACCGAGCCGCGAAACGTCGCACGCTCAGCGGGACATGGCCCCCGCCCCCGCCGAGCTCGAGCTCGGACGCACCGACTCGCTCGAGCCACAGCTGCGTACGCGCGACCCCGTACCAGTCGAGTAGCTGATCCGCGATCGTGACGACCCGGTCGAGCCGACCGGGATCCGACGGCGAGCTCGCGCAGTGCTCGAACGATCCCGCGACGAGGTGTGCGGCCGACCACAGCTCGCCATGCTCGCGACGCCAGGCCAGCCACAACTGGAGTTCGTCCGTGCCCGGCAACGCCACGCAGCTCGCCTCCCCGGCGACGAGTCGACGGTCGATGTCCGCCGCGAGCCACCCGATCGCGGACGAATCTGGGCGATCGCGATAGGTCCGCGACAGCACCGCACGGTGCCGCGCGTCGAGAACCAACGGGTGACGCACCGCGACCGGTAGGCGATGGACCTGGGCGAGTCGCCGGGCGCCCGCCTCGACCGTGCCGTACTCGATCAACGCCGCGCCATACTCGAACTCAGCCCGCGCGGAGAGCTCATTGCCGTGCGGCCACCAGCTTTGCGTGACCTCCGTGACCGCTTCGAGCTCGTCGAGTTCGAATTGCGACGGGGCCCGCCCGTCCGCCCGGGCCCTCGCCGCCAGGTCGAGCCGGGTGATGAGATCGTCCAGGCGCCAGGGCGGCCCGTGTGGCTCCGCAAGCACCGGGCGAAGTCCCGCGCACACCTCCACCGCGGGGAGCTCGTCGACCGCTCTCGCCAGGGCCAGCCCGTCGATTCCGCCGGCGCTCCCGTGCTCCTCCAGCAGAACTGACAAAGCCTGATCCGCCGTCTCCACGCAGCCGATAGCAGTCGCCCCCCACGGGTGACGCACCGGGCCGTATGCGTCGTAGCACCCCTGCGCGGCGACCTGATCGAGGATATCGGCGTAGCGCAGCAAGCGAGCGCTCACCGGAGCGGGCACTCGAGGATCCGCCTGGGCCCGCCGCGCGAGCATTGCGACGGGTTCCAACCGCCACTGACGCGACGCTCCATCTCGCAACCGTTGCTCGCAGGCGTCGACGGCGGCCCACGACAGCATCGGCGCCACCGCCAGAAACCATGGGATCAGCCCGAGGCCGCACAGCCCCAGCCACCACGACGTACCACGGGTCGGCCGCGGCGGCGGATGCAACGCGGCAACAAACTGCCCCAGGTCCGCGAATCGCCGCGCTGGATCCGGGCTCAGCGCGCGCCGAAGTGGCTCGACCACAGTACGCGCAACCCCGCCGATCCGTGCGGGGCCGAAGCGGCGCTCGCTCGCCAGGGCGTGTTCAACGGCGGCCTGGTCGGAGGTTGCGAACGGGCGCGCCCCGTACACCAGCTCGTACACCGTGACGGCCAAGCTGAACTGGTCGCGCGCTGGCGCGTAGTCGTGAGGACCGCCCTCGGGGGCCCGGTACCCGTCCGTCCCCAGCGTGGCTCCCGATCCGAGGGCCGAACGCTCGACCACCGATCGGGGTCCCCCCGACGAAAGGTGGCCGGCGCTGGCCGGCCGCGGCAGTAACATCCGAAACCGCCGCTGGCTCGCGCTTGTCTCCGCCTCGATCGGCGCGGCTCGAGCGAAGGTCAAAGCGACATCGCAAAGCGATGCTCGTTCCTCGTCGTCGACGTAGACATGATCGGGCGTCACGTCACGGTGAGCTAGCCCGCGCTCGTGAAGGCCCATCAACGTCGCCCCCACCTGCGACACAATCGCCATCACCTCCGAGAACGCACGGCCCGGCTGTTGCGCCCAGTCGCGAAGCGGCCGACCGGTCGTCGCGACCGCGGCGACGTAGATGCCGTCTTGCCAGATGCCGACTTCGAGCACCTCGTCGAGGCCTTCGTGCCGAACCCCCTCCCACCGCTTGGCCTCCTCCAGCAGCCGCGAGAGCATCGGCGACGGCCCGTCGGGCGCCATTCGGCCGTGCTCGCCCTCTCGCGCGGCGACGAACCGAAGGTCCACCAACGTGCCGAGCTCGCGGTCTCGGCCGCGCCACACGGGCCCGCTCGGTCGGCGACGTACCTCGGTGAGCAACTCGAAAGACCCCACATGCAACCCGGGGCCCAACCGGATGGCCTCGGCGACAGATCGGATCAACCGCAGCTTGGGCGGTGGCGGCGGAACCGACCGGGGGTGATCGGTCCCCTCCTCTTGCTCATCCGATTCGAGGCGACTCACCTTCGTTGGTTGACACCGTTTGATGGCGTTTCAACGCTCCGTCGGCGGGCCGATTGTGTGCTCGCCAGGCCGCGGCCAGCTCGTGCAAGAACGTGACGCTCGTCGGACCCATAGTCGGACGTGGCCGCGAGCGCTCGCCCCTGGAACGAGCGGGTCGCCACGTGCTGGCCCGTCGTGGTGCAATCGGGTCACCACCTCGCGTGCGCGCCGTCGTTGACGTCGCGTGACCTCGGACCGGGCCTGGCCCGCGACTGCGCTCTATCCCTATCGCCGCCGACGCCTCCCACGGATGGCACCGGCGTTCCGGCTCCCATTTGGTACGATGACGCCATGCTGCGGAATCCCGTCGTCACCTGTCTCGTCGCGGCCATGTCCGCGGCTCCAGCGTGCCTTCCGGCCGCCACGTCCGAAGCCGAACCCGAGCCCGAACCAGCCCACGAGCCCACCTCCACGCGAGGCGACGGCAACGGCTCACCGCTCGCGGCCCGCCGTCTGCCAACGCTGATTCAGACGGGGCGCGGCGCTGCCCTCCGTCTGCGTGCAGGAGTCGGCACCGCGCTCGAACTCCAACTCGACCCGCAGGTCGGCTTTGATTCATCGTCCCGTGATTCGGCGCTCGCGTCGATGAACGTCGGCCGGTTCGTCGCGCGGATCCCCGGCGGCAAGCAGATATCGTTGGCAAGTGACGAGCTCCAGCGCACCGGTCGCGCGTCGTTTTCCGTGGACCGTCCTGGCGCCGCCATGGTCATGCTGTGCGTGGGACCAGACGGCGCCGATGCCAGCGATGCGTGGCAACGCGTCACCCACTGCGCCAAAACGATCTACCGCGTCGACGGAGCGGACGGAGCCCGTCCGAGCGAGTACGAAGACCCCGGTATCCTGAGCAAGACCGGCATCCCCCTCGAGATCCTACCGATCATGTCGCCGCTGCACGTGCGGCCCGGGAGCGACATGGGCGTGCGGGCCTACCTGTTTGGTCACGCCGGTCCGGACCGACGGGTGGTCGCACTGCGCCCCGACGGCAGCCGCGACGTACAAACGACCAACCGCGTCGGGTTGGCCAACTTCCGCATCACGCAACCCGGACCGTGGGTGATCCGGGTGGAGGCCGACCACCAGGGACGCCACGTGATCGGCGAGCTCGTCTTCGCCGTCGAGGCGCCGCCCAGCCCAAAGGATGCGGGATGAAGCGGCCCAACAAGCTCGCCACGCCCGCCGTGCTCGCCTCGCTCCTGCTCGCGCCGGCGTCCACCCGGGCGGCCGAGTGGCACGAACTCGGACCGGCCCCGATGGCGCACGGGGGCACCGGTCGGATCTCCGCCATCGCGGCCCACCCCGACGACGCCGACGTGCTGTTCGCAGGGGCGGCCACCGGCGGGGTGTGGAAGTACGACGGCGAACACTGGACGCCACTCACCGACGAGTTGCCGGCCGCGGCGATCGGGGCCGTGGCCATCGCGCCAAGCGATCCCCAGGTGGTCTACGCCGGCACGGGCGAAGCCAACTTTGCCCCGCACTGTTACTACGGCTTGGGCATCTACAAATCGACGGACGGCGGGGCATCGTGGGTTCAGCTGGCTGCCGAAACCTTTGGCGGGCGCACCATCGCCCGGTTGGCGGTCCATCCCGCCGATGCCGATCTGGTCTACGCCGCCGTCACCACGGCCGGCGGTTTTCCCACGCCGTACTCGGCCAAGGGCCATCCCGGCGCGTTGGGACCCACCGGCGTCTATCGATCGCGCGACGGCGGCCAGACCTGGACGCAGCTGCAAGATGGTATCGCCACCGACGGTGCGACCGACGTCCGGATCGACCCGAGCCAGCCAGACCATGTCTACGCCGCCATCGGGAGTTTCTTCGGGGCCGACGGCAACGGGGTCTACAAGTCGACGGACGGGGGAGACACGTGGGCCCGGCTCAGCGACGGCCTGCCGGCGGAAGACGTGGGGCGCACCTCGCTGGCCCTCGCTCCGAGCGCCCCCGAGCGCGTCTACGCGTTGATCTCGGCCGCCGCCAACCCGACCCACCCGTACAACGCGGACACGCTGGGCATCTACGTCTCGCCCGACGGCGGGGACAGCTGGTCGCGGACCGATCCGGGCAACTTTCAAACCGGGTTTGGAGGCTACATGTCCACCATCGCGGTCGACCCACGAGATCCGGAGGCGGTCATCGCAGGGGGCATGAGTCTGCTGCGCTCCACCAACGGCGGAGCCAACTACGACACGATCACCCCCCAGCACGTCGACATGCACGCCATCGTGTACGACGCCGACCAGCGGCTGGTCGTCGGCGATGACGGCGGGGTCCATCGCAGTGTGGACAATGGCGATTCGTGGACTGCGATCAACGCGGAACTGGGCGTGATCCAGTTTTACCCCTCGGTCTCGCTGCACCCCACCGATCGCGACTTCTTTCTCGGCGGACTCCAGGACAACGGCACCACGCGGCGCGACAGCAGCGGCGCTTGGGCGAAAGTGATGGGGGCCGACGGCGGGTACACAGCGCTGCATCCAGACCAGCCCGACGTGGTATTCGCTCAGATCCAGCACACCGCAAACCTCTACAAGTCAACCGACGGCGGCCTGAGCTTCGATCTGTCGGCCAGCGGCATTCCGAGTTCCGACCGCGATGCGTTCTTCAATCCGACGGTATTCGACCCGAACGACGCCAACGTGCTTCTGTACGGTACGCAGCGCATCTACCGGAGCACGGACCAAGGAGAATCTTGGACCGCGATCACCGAGGACCTAACCGACGGGGGACCGCTGGCCGCGGTGCGTTCGATCGCCTGGGCCCCTTCCAACTCCGAGGTGCTGTACGCGGCGACGACTGACGGCAAGCTCCTCATCAGTAGTGACGCCGGGGAGACTTGGTCGGAGACGCTGACCGATCTCAGTGACTGGAGCCGAGTGAGCCGAGACATCGTGGTCGCGCCGTGGGACGAGGACACAGCGTTCGTTGGCGTGCCGCGGTTCGGCGTGGATCAGGTGCTCAAAACCACCGACCGCGGCGCCAGTTGGAGCAGCATGGACGGCGACCTGCCGGACCTGCCGGTCAACGCGATCGATGTGTTTCGCAGCGAAGACGGCGACGAGTTCGTGTTTGTGGGGACGGATCGCGATGTGTACATAAGCTGCGATGACGGCGGGCACTGGACGCCGATCGACGATTCGGGCGTCCCGGACACGATGGTGATTGAGGTCCGGTATCAGGCGCAGTTCGACCGACTGATTGTGGTCACTCAGGGGCGTGGGGCCTGGGAGTTTGCTGATGTGGGTCCAAAGGAGTGGTTGGAAATCTGTGCGAGCGACGGCGGGGATGACGATGACGGGGACGACGACGACGGGGACGACGATGATGACGGGGACGACGACGATGACGGGGACGACGATGATGACGACGGGGGCGATGATGACGACGGGGACGACGACAGCGGGGACGACGACGACAGCGGAGACGACGACAACGACAGTGGAGACGACGACGACGACAGCGGGGACGACGACGATGCTAGCCACGTCGGCGACACAACCGACGCGACCAGCTCCACCAACGCGAACCCGCCTCGCGAGCTCACGAGCGGCTGTGGCTGTCGTGGCGCCCCCGCCCCGTCGCGCGGCGTATGGTTGCTGGGACTCGCCGCAATCGCGGCACGGCGAGCATCACGCCGACGAAGGATGCCGTCCTGACCGCGCGCGGCAGCGAGGCGACGGTTCTCTCTCACAGCAAACTACGGGGTTCACCCTACGTCTACGTCGAACGCCTAGCCCGAGCCCGCGCCGCGCCAGAGTGCGACCGCCACGCTGGTCGCCGATTGATCACGACGAATGACATCGAGTAACCCAGAGATCGCGCGCCGCGAGAACGGTGTCGGCAGACTCGGCACACAACGTGCCGCCGCCTAGCGAACTTGCAGCATTTCTGAAGCGCCCGAACCCCAGCTCGCTGCTCGAAAGCTCACAACGTGATATGGGCGATCGGATGCTTCAACGAAACGCTCGATTGACCAAGAAGCCGACGTTGCTCGTGCTGACCACCCTCGCCAGCTTGACCTGGGCCACGAGCGCGCAGGCCATCGACCTCGAGCCGAGATCGGGGAGCCGCATCGTCGAAGGCGATGTGGTGGATGGCTGCGGTTTTCCGACCGTGATGGTTCGAGGCCAGGGGAGCTGCACCGCGAACCTCGTGCATCCCAAGGCGGTTACCTATGCGCAGCACTGCGGACAGCCGTCAAATCTCTCTTTCGGCAACACGGGCGGCATGCACACGGTGAACGTCGAAAGATGCATCGGCACCGGAAGTAGCGACTCCTACATTTGCGAACTGGCCGAAGAGATTACCGACTTGCCGGTGACTCCCATCCTGTTCGGATGCGAAGTCGACAAGTACCGAAAGCCGGGTCAAGACGTTGTGATCTGCGGGTTCGGAGAGACGGCGCACGGCCAAGGGGGCAACGGCACGAAACGCTGGGGAGCACAAGTCATCACCGAAGCGAGCAACGACCGAACGATCGTCGGTGAGCCCGGCGTGATGCCCTCCCCGTGCCCGGGAGACTCCGGGGGCCCGTTGTTGTTGCAGGTCGAGGATGGCAGTTGGCGAGTCGCGGGCACCGTACAAGGCGGCACCACCGGAACGCCCTGCAATTCCGCTTGCAACTATCCATCGCCCGATCTCATCGTGCCGGCGTTTGAATCACAGACCGGCATCGACGTGACACCATGCTTCGACGGTCAAACGGGAGATTGGGACCCAACCGAAGCGTGTGGGGGGTTCTTCGCGGGCGACCACAACAGCCACGGCAGCTGGGATAACTGGTGTGAAGGCACGCCGGTAAGCGGCTACAGCAGCGAATGTGGGGATCCGTGGGGCGATGATGACGACGATGATGATGATGATGATGATGATGATGACGATGACGATGACGATGACGATGACG
>QKPP01000281.1 GCA_006508105.1 Myxococcales bacterium FL481
TCATCGTCGTCATCGTCGTCATCGTCGTCATCGTCGTCATCGTCGTCATCGTCGTCATCGTCATCGATACTCGGCGTCGCGTCTCCAGCGTCGCTGGTGTCGTCGAGCTCGTTGTTGGAGCAGGCCAGCGATGCGGCGAGGAGTGGGAAAAGAAGGACGAGTACGGGCGAGATTGGGGGACGCATGACAACCCATGGCGCTGGTGGGGGACCCAGCTGCGGTAGAGAGCGACGGCGCGGTCGCTCGGTGGGAAACGGGGCAGGTTGGATCATACGCTGCGTTGTGGCTTTTGACTTCAGTTGTATGGCTGCGCCCGTGCCTCGTTCGGCAGGTCGTTGCGGTCAACTTCCGCGCGATTTGCGCGCGACTTGCGCGAGGAAACTGTTCGGGATCGTCGACGTGGCGGGCTCGGGGAGGTTGTTGAGAAATTCGTATGACCCGGCACGGCGGCAGGCGCGATCGGTGTCCGGCTCATTTGCGTCGAGGCTGCGTGGCTGACGGTTGGTGCTGCCGGCCCGGGCGGATGTGGCCGGTGGCCGGTGGCTGGCGTCGGCCCGCTTCCATGCCCGGATCGAAGGTCATGGGGTGTGGCTGGTTCAGGTTTGGCGGCGGGTCCCCCCGGTCTCGTTCCGGCCAGGCCCGAATCGGGTCAGCGGTGCTCGAAGTGGGGTGGGTTTGGCGGTGAAAACCCAGGCGCTCCCGACGATGCTCCACTTCATTGGAGGCGATTCCGATGACGCATCTCGAACTAGACCGGCGCCTCGAGCTTTGCGTCGAGCCAGATCCGAAACGCTACGAGGCTGAAAACACGACAGCGGCCGATCGCGAGGCCATCCGCAACTCGATCTTCGAGCTCGAACCCAACATCTTTTACTGGTGCGAAACAGTTTACCAGTCGGCGTACTCCATCGATGTGCTCTTCGAGCGCGTGGAAGAGTTGGTGGGGGACGGTCGGCCGTTTTGCTATCTGATCGACCTGACTCGCGCCAAGAAGCCGGACGCGCGCACTCGCACCGCCCTCAAGAAGATGTTCTCCCCGTCGGAGCTGCGGTTCTCCGCGATTTTCACGAACGCCAACGTGCTGCTCAATATCGCAGCCCGCTTCGTGCTCCGCTCGGCGGCGCAGGAGAGCAAGTTCGAGGTGTTCAGAAGCTACGACCAAGCTTTCCTTCGAGTCCGGGATGAACTTCAACGAGCAGCCGCTTAGCGAGCTTGTGGTCGGGGCTCTCGCTGAGATCGCCGAGGGGCAGTGTTCGATCGCGGACGAAGACGTGTTGGCCTTGGCCGACACCGACATGGAACGCGCGGAGGTTCTCAGTGCGCTTCAGATGCTCCACGACACGTTGGAGTATCAAAGGTCGCAGGTGGCACTCGGCCACGCACGCTCGGAGCGTTTGGCGAGCATCTTCGATAGCGCGCGGGTTGCCGTGGTCGTGACTGACGCTGCGGGCCGGCTCGAGCTGATGAACCCCGCTGCCGACCAGCTCTACGGCTTTCGACCCGCGCATGAAGCAGAGCTATTGGCCCCATCAGAACGGTCTCGGTTGCCCGATGTCATGGCAACCGCGCCGGATGCCGCCCACGTGGTCTACGAGACGACGCACCGTGACCATCGCGGCCGTGCGTTTCCGGTGGAGGTCGACCTCACGGTTCTGCCGACCAAGACGGGCGAGAGGCGGGTCGCGACCGTACGAGACATCACGGATCGGAAAGCAGTCGAGGAGGCCCTACGTCAGGCGAAGGATCGGGCCGAGCAGGCCAATGCCGCGAAGAGTTCGTTTTTGGCTCGTATGAGCCATGAGATCCGCACGCCGATGAATGGGGTTCTCGGGATGGCCGCTCTGCTCGCAGACACGAACCTGTCCGCCGAACAAGACGCTTGCGTGCAGACAATCGTGGACAGTGGGCGAGCCTTGCTCCATGTGATCAATGATGTGCTGGACTTCTCGAAGATCGAAGCGGGCCAGCTCCGCCTCGAACAAACGGGATTCTCGTTGCGTCACTTGGTGCACTCTGTATCGTCGCTGTTTGCGGAGGTCGCTCGTTTGAAGGGCATCGAAGCTCGATGCGAGCTCGACCCGGCCGCGCCAGATTCGGTGCGAGGCGATCCGACGCGATTGCGGCAGGTGCTGACGAATCTTCTCGGCAACGCCGTCAAATTCACGGAAAAGGGGCGAGTGTCGCTGTCAGTGGAGGGTCTCTCTGACGAGCGGGTTCGCTTCGCGGTCGAAGATACCGGTATCGGGATGTCGTTGGCGGCTCAGCGGCGGGTGTTCGAGGCGTTTACGCAGGCCGACGTGTCCACGACGCGACGGTTCGGCGGGACGGGGCTTGGGCTGGCGATCTCGCGTGAGCTGGTCGATCTGATGGGGGGCTCGCTGAGCGTCAGCAGCAAAGAGGGGTTCGGGAGCCGGTTCACCTTCGAGATTTCGCTACCGGCGAGTCGCGCCGACCAGCCCGAGGCGACCGAGGAGCGTGTGCGGGTGCTCGACGAGTCCGTGGAACGGTCCCCGGCGCGGATTTTGCTGGCTGAAGACAACCTGGTCAATCAGCGGGTCGCGACCGGAATGCTGCGAAAGCTTGGCTACCGGCAGGTCGTGGTGGTCGGCGACGGACAGCAGGCGGTGGAGACCTGCGAGCGAGAGGAGTTTGACCTGATCTTTTTGGACTTCGAGATGCCCATCCTCAACGGCGTGGAAGCGGCGAAGGCGATCCGAGCGGCTGGCTATCGCGGTCCCGTGATCGCAATGACCGCTCACGCCGTCGAGGGCTATCGTGAGAAGTGTCTGGAGGCGGGGATGAACGGGTACCTGACCAAACCCTTGGTGGTGATGGAGCTGCAGACGGTACTCGACAGTTCGTTGCCGGCGCACGCAGCGGCGTAGCCGGCTCGAGCGTAACCAGGCGGATTGTCGGCAGTCATCGAGCCGCGGGAGCGGCTGGCGCGACTGGCTCTTGTCGGCTGACGCACATCACCCAGTTGAGCGAATCGCAGCCGGCGTCAAATAGGTCTCGTCGCCACCATGGTCGCAGCACGCGAGTTGTCCCGCGCTCCGAACCTCGGGTGGTGCGCCATTCGAGGCAGGCCGCGCCGACGTTGCCGTCTTCGTCCGACCCGGTCCACGCCCGCGACTGCGAGATCACATCGTCGGGGTCGCGCAGATCGAAGGTGTGGACCGGCGCCCGGAGCCGGGTGTGGGGCATCTCGGGCCAGTGTCGCACCACGGTCTCCCCTTCCAGGTTCACGACCGGTCCCGCGTCGGTGGGAAAGAGGTCCGCGACGTCTTGGGAGGCGTCGGACAAGAACGCCTGCCACGTGCCGTCAAGGCCCGCGGCTGTGGCCGCTTCAGCGCAACGACGGTTGGCGCCGGACAAGCGCTGCATGTTGCCGGGTTGTCGCTCGTTGAGGGTGGCGATGGTGATGCGGCAGTCGGGGCACGGGTCGCACCGGTCACCGAGGCCGTCGCCGTCGGTGTCGACCTGGTCGGGGTTGGCCTGTGCCGGACAGTTGTCATCGGTTTCGCACACGCCGTCGCCGTCCGCGTCGTTCTCCGCGTCTCGTGGACAGGGGTCGACGTCGCCACACAGCCCGTCGCGGTCGCGATCATTGTTGGGGTCGAGCGGGCAGGCATCGCACGCGTCGCCACGCCGGTCGCCGTCCGCGTCGGTTTGGTCGGGATTTGGTACGCTGGCGCAGTTGTCTTCGTTGCTGCACAACCCGTCGCCGTCGACATCGTCTTGCGGGTCCCGTTGGCAAGGGTCCTCCGGTGGACAGACGCCGTCGCGATCGTAGTCGGCGTTGGCCTCCGGGCTGTCGGGGCAGCCATCCCGTTCGTCAGGGGTGCCATCGCCGTCGCGATCGTCGGTCATGTCGGAGGCCACCACCATCATCCGTACCCATTTTTGGGGCGAAGCCGGTCCGAGATCGAACTTCATCTCAAGTCCTTCGAAGCCGCGAAACTGGTAGGCCCCGCGAAACGGCGAACAGGTGTCCCCGGTCAGCGAGCGTGCCAAGTCGTCGGAGACCGAGCGACTGCATCGCGCTCGCTCTTCTTCGCCCCAGGTGCCCTCGCCAGTGAGATCGGGAGTCACGGCGCGCAGCGGGATGTTGGGCGTGCCGAGGTAGAGCGTATACAGCGCGTCGTCGAGGGCGTTGAAACGCACCGATCCCTCAAAGGCCGGGCCGACCGATTGTAGGTGGACACCGTAGGGGATTCCCGCCGTGATGACCGGTAGCTCGGACCATGGTTGTCCGATCGGAGCGGCGTTGATCGGGGTGGTCGCTAGACCGTCCGCGCAGGCAAATCCTAGGGAGCCGAGAGCGTTCGCGTCGCAGCGAGTCTCCGTGTCACTCATGGTGCCCCCTGGCGATCGTCCCGACATGAGGAGCAAGCGGATGTAGCGTTGGGGGAAGATGGGTCCGAACTCCATCCGGTGACGAACGCCCGGCTCGAGAGACACGAAGTAGTAACCGCGAAACCGCGGGCACTCGTCGGGCGCGTAGCTCGAACAGTTCACCGGCACCGAGACGCCATCGGCGGTGATATCGAAGGGGACGTTTGGCGTACCCAACGCGACGATGGCCTCGCCGCCATGCCCCGGAGGCAACGTGATCGCGCCCTCGTACTGACCGTCGACTTCGGTGAGTTCGACGACATATTCGCGAAACTGCGCCGCGGGCGGGTCCGCGTCCGCCAAGGGGGCGGCGACGATGGGTTCGGCGTCGCGGGGGAACAGACACCAAAACTCCCACAAACCCCCGTAGCTGATTCGATCTTCGGGGCAGCGCTCGAAGTCTCCAAGCTCAAATGCGCGGGCCTCGGAGGCGTTGTGGGGGCTATCCGCGTCGGGTGAGGCATTGAGACAGCTGAGGCCACAAACTAGCGTAGCGACCGCGCCCGCTGCCGCTGCCGTTTGGCGTAGCCCGTGGTGGCGGCGCTCGTCGGCCGTGGGGAATCTGGGAGTCGACATGCCGCTACCGTCGCGTCGCCGGGTGCCGTGGTTGTGACCAGGGGGTGGCGACCGAAAACCGGTTCCGTTGCGGCGCCGGGGAGCCCGCAACGTCCGGCACTAGGTTCCAGGATTTGCACTTTTGTAAGCGTCTCTGCAGTCAGCGCACCAGGCCCGCGATGCCGCTGTCAGTTGAGCTGACAGAGAGACGATCGGCTGATGGCACCGAACGGTTGAAGTCGGCGGCCGTGTGCGCTGCGACGGCCACCCCGGCGGGGCGACGGTCCCGGGGCAGGCGACGCTGGGTGTCGCTGTGCGCAACCGGTGGCCTCCGGTTGTTCGCGGGGACTGCGTGGCGGCGTCCGGCCCCGACATCACGCCGGTCGGCGGCAGACGACGTCCGGAGGTTGGACCGCGACGCAGTCCCGCCGGCGATCGCTTGGCGACCGCTGTCCGCTCGCGGTTTTCGGGTCCGCGGTTCGCAGGCTCAGCGCCGGCCACAAACTGGGGGCAACTTCCAGCATTTCACGGTACATCTCCTTGGAGTCGGGCTGTGCCCCAATCGGTGCGAGCCCCGCGACGGACACGACGATGAGTCTCCAAGACGAACTCGATCAACTGCGCGAACGCGTCGAGGGCAATCTTCCGCCGCCCTCGCTGAAGGTCGTGCGCGAAGCGATCGCGGCGCTGAAGCGGGCGGGGATCGAGGCCGGGGTGGTCAAGGTCGGCGAGACTGCTCCCGCTTTCGCCCTGCCGAACCAAGACGGGCGA
This sequence comes from Myxococcales bacterium FL481, assembly GCA_006508105.1. Lineage (GTDB taxonomy): Bacteria > Myxococcota_A > Polyangia > Nannocystales > Nannocystaceae > FL481. The sequence goes on from QKPP01000281.1 coordinate 5,722, forward strand.
TCTCGCGCGCTTGACGAGGCGCTTCGACGGGGTCCGTTGGTGCTGACGTTTTATCGCGGCGTGTGGTGCTCGTACTGCAATGCCGACCTCAAAAACCTGCAGCGCTACGTCCCCCAGCTCGAGGCCGCTGGTGCCAGCTTGCTGGCGATCTCGCCCGAGCTGCCGGAGTTTTCAATGAAGATGATTCGGACGCGCAAGCTGACGTTCGACATCTTGTCGGACGCACACAGTCACGTCGCGGCGGCCTACGGTTTGCGGTGGAAGCTTGGCGAGGAGCTCAAGTTGCTCTATCGCGATCACCTGAATGTGAACCTGACCCGCTACCACGGCAACGATGATTGGACGTTGCCCATGCCAGCGCGTTTCGTGGTCCGTCCCGATGGGGTGGTGGCCTACGCAGAGGCCGACGCCGACTACCGACGACGCCCCGACCCCGATCAGCTGCTGGAGATCGTGCGCGCCGCATGCTGATCAAGCCCCGCTTTAGCCCCAAGGACATGCTGTGGTGGACCCGGCGTGAGCTGGTGGTCTTCGCAGGGTATGTGCTGGGGTTGGTCGCTGCGTACACGCTGGCCGGCTGGAGCTTTCTCCAGTTGCCATGGGCGCCGGTGGGCGTGCTGGGTACCGCGGTGGCGTTCATGGTCGGGTTTCAAAACAACTCCGCCTACGGGCGAATCTGGGAGGCTCGAAAGATCTGGGGGGGTATCGTCAACGTGTCGCGGACCTGGGGTATGCAGATCCTCGATATGGTCAACGACTCGCGCGTTGAGCAAGGCGTGGCGGCCGAGGAAGTCCAGCGTCACCGCACGGTTCTGGTCCACCGTCAAATCGCGTGGCTGACCGCGCTGCGGCACGCCATGCGCGAGCCAAGAAGGTGGGAGGAGTTCGAGCGCGACGGTACGAATCGCGAGTGGGCGCGGGAGATCCATATTCCGGAGCGCATTCACGGACTGGAGGACGAGCTATTCGACTGTCTGCCCGACAGCGAGTGGGACGAGGTGCTGCAACGGACCAACAAGGCCGCGGCGATTCTCAACATGCAGTCGCGACACCTGACTCAACTGCAGCAGCAAGGCCTGATCTGGCAGTTTGCGTACCTTCAACTGCAGGAGCTGTTGCGCGAAATGTTCACGTTGCAGGGCAAGTCAGAGCGAATCAAAAACTTTCCCTACCCGCGGCAGTACGCGACGCTCAGCATGTTCTTTGTGCGGTTGTTTATCGCGCTGGTGCCGTTTGCCGCCGTGCCGAAGTTCGCGGAGGTCGGCGAAAGCTTGACCCCAACCTGGCCCGGTGTCGGGCCACATTTCGTGTGGTGTGCAGTTCCCTTCTGCACGCTGATCAGCTGGGTGTTTCACACGATGGAGCGCATCGGTCGGGTGGGTGAAAATCCGTTCGAGGGATCCGCGAATGACGTGCCGATCTCGACCATCTCGCGCGGCATCGAGATCGATTTGCGCCAGATGCTCGGTGAACCGCCCGAACACCTGCCCAAGCCCGTGCCGGTGGTGTACGACGTCCAAATGTAACCGCTGGCTCCGGGTCGGACGCTTCGTAGCCCCCGACGCGGGGCGCTGGGCTGCGGCGAGTCGCGGTGGCTATCCGGTCTCGTCGAGCGGGCCGTCGGACGGGGATTGCTTGCCGCCGGGCTCGTTGGGATCGCGGGGGTGCTCGTGGGACGCGGTCGCGTCCGCGTGAGCACAGACTCGGTTTCGCCCCTCGGCCTTGGCGCGGTAAAGAGCCATGTCGGCGGCCTTGAGCAGCGCCTCTTTCGTGACGAGCGAGGAGTGCGGAACATTGGCCACGCCGCACGAGACCGTGACGTTGATCTGCTGCCCGTCGGTAGAGACCGGCGTCGCGGCGACGCTTTGTCGCAGCCGTTGGGCGACGAGGAGACCGCCGTCATGAGGTGTGCTCGGCAACAGGAGCAAAAACTCCTCCCCGCCGTAGCGCGCGAGGACGTCGACCTCACGGACCCCCGTTTGCAGCCGTCGGGCGACCTCGACTAGCACCCGATCCCCGATGGCGTGTCCGTGGGCGTCATTGACGAGTTTGAAGTGGTCGATATCGATCATGATGCAGGTCAGCGGATCGTGGTATCGCGTCGCCCGTTTGAACTCGTCGTCCGCTCGCGTGCGAAGGTACCGATAGTTGTGCAGGCCGGTGAGTTCGTCACGGACTGCGAGCTCCTCAAGCGAACGTTTGGCCGCCGCGAGCTCGTCGTGAAGGCGTTTGACTCGCAGCAAGCTGCTCACGCGGGCCATCAGCTCGCGTTCGTCGAACGGCTTGCCGATGTAGTCGTCGGCCCCGAGATGAAGGCCGGCGACCCGGCTCGACGTATCGTTTTTGACCGTCACCAAGATGATGGGAAGAAAGCCGCCGGCCGTGGCCGCTTTGATCATACGGCAGGCCTCAAAACCACCGAGTCGGGGCATGACCGCGTCCAAGATCACGAGATCGATGTCGCCTCGAGTCGCGCGGGCAATCGCTTCTTGGCCGTCTTCAACCGCGTCGACGTTGAGGCCGTGGCGGCGGAGCACCGTGGCCACGAACTCGCGCGTGCGGGGTTCGTCCTCGGCGACAAGAATTCTCGCCGGGAGCGGTGCGTGAGAGGCAGCAAGCGACATGGCCAGTCCCGATCAGATAGCGCTTCAGGCGTGACTTTTCTCGTGCCATTGCGGGCCACCGCGACGTTGGCGATCGCCAGTCATCGACTCGGTTGAGCCGGATCGGAGCCCAAACGACCGTTCGGCCCCCGCGGAGACCGGGTTGCGGGGGCGCCGAGCCAGGCGCTCGTCCGCCACGATCGCGGACGCAAAATCCGGGGGCGCCCGCGCGAGCCGTCTACTCAGTCGGTTGCGGTGGCGCGTGGTTCCGATCCGTGCGGCAGGCTTGTCGCACCCGGGTCAACAGCAACGAGCGGGGATGGCTGCGTTCAAATTGCGCCAGCAGCCGGTCCGCCTTCGAGGGCGACTGCAGGCATTCGACCATGACATTCAAGGCGTTGGCCTCGTCTTTGAGGACGCCCTTGGGAAACTGCCGGCGGTACCGGTCCAGTGCCTCGCTTGCGCCCCGATAGTCGCGGCGGGCCAAGCTGTCACTCGCGAGGTTGAGCGCCGCCTGCTCGCGGGCCAGCCCACTGGTGGTCGCGGGTGATGCTTGTGCACGTCGTGGAGCGGCCGCACCGGACTCGATCGGTGGCGGCTGTCGCTTGGATCTCGTGGCGACGCGGCGGGGTGAGGGCTTGTCGGGCAGTGACGTTCCGAGCGGGGTCGAGGGGGCCGCCCGCGGTGGCGCGGGGGCCGGATCCGGCGCCGCCACCCGGCTACGCACGCTCGGCGAGGCGTTGGGTTTCCCGGCCGCACGCACGTTTGCGTCTCGGGATGGTTGCCCGCGGAGCTGGTCCAAGGTGGCCGCGTTCGCCGGGTGCGGTCGTCGCTGGGCCGAGGGCCGGGTGAACGTGATCAGCAGCGCGGCGGCGAGGGCTGTTGCCGCGGCGCCGACGAACAACATGGTCCGCACGCGGGTACGTCGACCGATCGGCAACACCACACGCCCGACCCGACGTTCAACGTCCTTCGGAAGCGACTCGTTCGCCCGGTAGACGTCGAGCAGGGCCCGGGCGCGGGCGCTCAGTGGCGCAATGTCCGGCTCGTCGGTCATGATCCCATCCTTCGGCACGGCGCGCTCTCGTCGTGGCCGCGAAGCTGCTCCAAGTAGCGTTCGAAGCGAATCCGTGCCCGACGAAGCCGCGAGTAGACGACATTGGCCGTGACGCCAAGCTGGGTCGCGACTTCCGGGGCGGTGCGACCCTCCACGTCACACAGCTCGAACACCGTGCGCTTGTCCTCGTCGAGATCCCCTAAGAAACGGTGGAGAATCGCGACGGCGTGCTGTCGATCGAGCGAGTCTTCCGGTGAGATCAGATCGCTGGGGGGAGGGCTGGCCAGTTCACGCCGACTCGCGCGCGCGCGTGTTCGACGATCGTTGGCGACGACGCGTCGGGTGATGCCCCGTAGCCACGCGGCGACCGATCCGCGGCCGTGTTGATACGCCGTGAGGCGTCGCTTCACGATCAGAAAGACCTCTTGCACGATGTCCTCGGCGGCGTCGTCGGTGGCCCCGAGTCGTCGGGCTTCTCGCCAGACGGTACCGGCGTAGTCGCGGTAGACCTCCTGGAGCGAAAGGGGCCGATCGGTGAAGTCGGTGGGGCGCACGTGGGCAGGTCGCGTGCGGTAGTTGGCCGCCGCCGTCCGGATCCGTCAGGGGCGCAGCCACTGCAGCGCAAGAACCGCGCGACCCCCGTACTGGCCGGTCGCGTACATCAAGCTCCGCTGACCGGTGACGAAGCGCGGGCGCAGGACGGACACCAGGCCGGTGAGGTCCAGGCGTACCCGCAGGCGAGACCCGAGCGCGAAGCCCAGTCCGGTCGACGGGCCCACGCCGAGCCATGTCCCGCGCGAAGTCTGCGCGTTGTCGAGTTGGCGTCCCTGGCCTTGGACAGCCCCCAGCTCGACGGTCACACACCACGGAACGCTCAGGCGACGGGCGTGGGTCACCCCACAGCCGCGCCCTCGGGCCGCGCCGGCTTGGTACCGACCGCCGAAGACGGGGTCAAACGCCGCCGCGGCGTGGCGTGGTGTCGCGTACCAGGCGCCGAGTTCGGCCCGAACGCGGCGCCATTCCAAGCCGGCGGCCACGTCCACCGCGGGTCCAACCCGTGGCAAAAGGCCGGTCGCGGCGCCGGCTCCGATCGCGAACGACACTCGCCTCGGGTTGGGCTTGGGCGGCGTGGTGATGCCGGCACGGCTGGACGCCAGTTCCGCGCGGTCCCTGGTTCGACGGGAGCGCCGCCGGTGGATCGGCGCTCCCGTTGTGGCCGGTCGCTCGCGATCCGTCGCGTGGGGGGGGTCGATCGACCGGGGCGCGGGGAGCCGGAGCCTCTCCGCCGGCCGCGGTGAGTCCTGCGTCGCGGCGGCCGAACTCGTCCCGACCGGGGCGTGGGCGGCTCGGTCCGGTGCTGCCGTCGGCGACGGTCCGACGGGGCCCTCGGGCACAGCTGGCTCCGCCGGCGGCGGCGGGGCTGTGGTTGGCACCGGTGGCGGCACGATTGGGGCGGGGTGATCTTCGTCCACACGCGGGTCGATTGGTTCCCGTGGGTCTCGCGAAGGCTTGCCGGCCGACGGTGGCGGCGACGTAGCGACCTGCGGGGGCGCGCTCAGCCTCGGGTCGACCGCGACGGCCACAAGCCACGCGACAAGGTTGGCGAGCTCGACGCAGGAGGGACTCTCGATCTCACGGCGCCCGAAATCGTCTCGCTGATGCAGTGTGAGTGACAAACGGTAGCCCGCGTCGGTGCGGTCGATGTCTGCGATCGCAGTGACCGGGGTGTCGTCCTCCGACGGGAGCGCTACCGACCGCTGGATGGCGGCCTGCACCGCCGCGGCCTCGGGGCACTCCTGGGCGGGCGCGCGCCACTGAAGAGAAAACCCGGGCTGTCCGGTCTCGCTGGTGCCGCTTGGGGGCACGGCGAGGAGGAAGGCAAGCGGCAGCAGGAACACGAGCATGCTGGGCGTCCACAGCCTATCGCGAAACCACCGTGGCCCGTTAGGCTGGCGTCATCAGCATCTCGCTCGATCCCATCCTCGCACGGTTCGCGACTCCGGGGCCGCCCGACGGGGGGCCGCAGGCCCGAAGCGGTCCGAGGCTCGTGCGCGGCCTTGTCGGTCGATCTTCGCCCCTCACGCACGATGTCTCGGCTGTCTATGCTCCGGGGCGATGAACCGCTGCTGGCCCGCCCTCTCGTCTTGCCTCGTCTGTGCCTGCGTGTCCGCCTCGCCCGTCGAAAGCTCGCTGCCGCCGGCCCAGGCCCAAGCCTCCGTCGCCCCCACGGAGGCGCCACCGCCGTCCGTCCCGGTGGTGGCGAGCCCGCCTGCGGCCTCGGCCGCGCCGGCCAGCGCGGCGTTGGATGCCGAGATTCTGAAGACCGCCGCGTCCGCCCCTCGGCTCGACAAGCTGAAGGTACGTGTCGACCCGGCCGGGCGGGTGGTCAAGCAAGCACTTTATCACCACGACGCCAATGCGATTCCGCAGCCGGTGCGCGAACTGGCCGCGCAAGAGTTCCCGGGGAGTACACCGACTCGCTTCGAGACCGAGTACTACGCCGCGACGGGGCGGGCGTACGAGGTTGAGGTCAAGACCCAGCCGGGGCGAAACTGCGAGGTTGCAGCCACCGCTGAGGGGGTGAAGCTCTACGTTGAGTGTCATGTCGATCCCTCGGTCCTTCCGCCACCGGTCGCCGAGACCGTGCGGCGGGTCGCGGCTGGAGCCAAGATCATCGAGGCGGAGCACACCATCTATGCGAGCGGGGATGAGGAGTTTTCGATCGAGCTCGAGACGCCCCAGGGCGAGGTCTACGTCCAGGTTCGAGCCGATGGGACCCTCATCGGTCGGTACCGGGTGGTCCCCGCGATGATCGAAGTCCCACTGCCCTAGGATCGGATGCGGGAGGCTGACGGGCTGCGACGCAGAGCGGTCGCGCTTGATGTGGCCGCGTTGCGGCTGCCACCGCGTTCGCGCGGTACCTCGCGGTGGTGTCCGCCACTAGCGGCGGGCGAACGCGGCCGATGGGTCCAGCAGGTTGAGCACGACAAACAGCAGCAGAAACACCGTCAACACGAGGACGGCCGGGCCCACGCCGACCGATCGACCATCGCCAGTCCGCGCGTTGGTGCTGCTCGCTCCGAGGGTCGCCGCGGCGAGGCGCGGCAGGTCGCTGACCACGAAACGGTGCACCGGTTCAAGTGCGCGCAACGCTGGGAGCAAGATGTGCTCCCAGATCCCCGGGGCGAGTTTGCGGTAGAGCCAGTCGAAATCCAGCGTGATGGTCAACGTCCGCTTGAGCATGGGCAGCAGCACGAAGAAAGCCAGCCCGGCGAATAGCAGGAGTTGTAGCTGGCTGACGACGTGCGCGCCCGTATACGCGGCGTAGAGCACTTCGCCTTCCGGGGCGGGGAACGGCAAGATCGCGTAAAGCGGCGCGGGGTAGATGCCGAGGGCGATACACAGCGCGGCAAAAAACACCATCGCCAGCTTCATGTTCAGCGGCGGGTCGGGCGGCCGAAGACCCGAGTCCTTTTGGAAGAATACGAACCACGGAAACTTGATGCCAGCATGCAAAAACACGCCGGCGGACGCCGCGGTGAGGACCGACCAGGCGAGGGTGAGGTGCTCTCGTGCGGCCGCGTCTGAAATCATCGACTTCGTCGTAAAGCCTGAGGTCAGCGGGAAGGCCGAGATCGCCAGCGCGCCGATGATGCCGCACCACATCGTGAGCGGCATGCTGTGGTAGAGCCCCCCGAGATCGGTGCACTTGCGCTTGCCGGTCATGTAGAGCACCGAGCCCGCTGACATCAGCAGCAGGGCTTTGTAGATGATATGGGCGAACGCATGGGCCGCGGCCCCGTTGAGCGACAGTTCTGTGCCGATCCCAATGGCGCAGACCATGAAGCCGACTTGGTTGACGATGGAGTACGCCAAGATTCGGCGCATGTCGTTCTCCAAAATCGCGTACACGATGCCGTAGACCGCCATCAGGCAGCCGGTGTAGATCAACAGTTCGGTCCCGGCGAACAAGACCATGAGCACGTAGACCGACGTTTTGGTAGTAAACGCCGACAAAAACACCGTGCCCGACTCGGAGGCCTCGGGGTAGGCGTCGGGGAGCCAGCCGCCGAACGGTGGCGTGCCGGCGTTGATGAGAATGCCGATGAGGATGAGCCACGCGCCCACGGAATCGAGCGCGGAGAAGTTGGTCAGCGCGATCGAGCCGGTGCTCTGCACGTGGAAGATGATGCCCGCCATCATGATGACGCCGCCCACGAGGTGGACGTTGACGTAGCGCAAGCCCGCCTTGCGCGAGGCGTTTGTGAAGCCGGACCACACCACGATGGTCGAGCCCACGGCCATCAGCTCCCAGAACAAAAACAGGGTGATCAAGTCACCGGCAAACGTGACGCCAATGGCACTACCGGAGTAGACGAACGCGGCGGGAACTTCCACCCGGCGGTCCTGGTTGAGGGCGAACACCGCCCCCCCGAAGGCCATCAACGCGAAGATCGTCGCGAACACGCGCGTCGGCGGGTTGATGTGCACCACCCACAGCTCGTAGTCGAGAAACGGGGCCCCCAGCGTGCTGTCCGGAACCGACCACACGCCCCACAAGGCGGCGAGCGGCAGCAGCAGCGACGCGGCCTTCCACGCCCCGCCACGCAGCAAGGGCATCAGCAGGGCGCCGACAACGAGGATCAGACCGGGAGGAAACTCAATCATCGTAGTAGGTGTCCTTGCGCTTGAGGAAGAAGCCGACCACCTTCTTGCTCCCCACGACCATCACCACGCAGCTCACGAAGCCGTACCAGGCCCCAAATGCGGGGGTGTCGTCGAACCCGAAGTGCGGATGGTGCTCGACGAAGAAGTCGGCGATCACCAAACCAATGAGGATGGTGATGAACACGATCCACAGCAGTCGGATCGTCTTGGGCTCTTCGAGCTTCATGGCAAGCTCCCGGCGAGGGCAAAGGCCAGTTCGTGAAAGATGCCCGGCACAAAGAACATGCCGACGGCGGCGGCGGCGGTGCAGGTGAGCGCGATGACGATGGGCAATGGTGCTTCGCCGTGCGCGTGTTCGTGATGGCCGGGCGCCGGCGGAGCGCGGAAAAATGCCCGGTAGACGATCGGGAGAAAGTACGCGGCGTTGAGCAGCGTGCTCAGCACGATCACGACGATGGCGTAGGGCTGGGCGTCGGCCCAGGCCCCGGAGACCAAGTACCACTTCGAGACGAAGCCAGCTGTGGGGGGCAACCCGATCATGGATAGCGTGCCCACGGTGAAGGCCCCCATCGTCCACGGCATGCGGCGCCCGATCCCGTCGAGTTGGCTGACGAGCGTTTTGTGGGCTGCGGTGTAGATCGACCCGGCCGCAAAGAACAACGTGATCTTGCCAAACGCGTGGGCCGCGATGTGCAACGCTGCGGCGGCTACCGAGACCGGGGTCAGCAACGCAGCACCAAGCGTGATGTACGAGAGCTGGCTGACCGTCGAGTACGCCAGCCGCCGCTTGAGGTTATCTTGGAACAGCGCGATGAATGAAGCCGCGACGATGGAGAAACCGGCGACGAACACCAGCCATTCGCCTTGGCCGTACGCGCGTAGTGTGTCGATACCGACGGTGTACACCGTGACTTTGGTCAGGGAGAACACGCCGGCTTTGACCACCGCGACCGCGTGCAGCAGCGCGCTGACGGGGGTGGGAGCGACCATCGCGGCCGGCAGCCACCGCTGCGAAGGCATCAGCGCCGCTTTCCCGATGCCATACATGAACATGGCGAAGATGACCCCGAATAGCGCCGGGCTGAGCTCACCGGCTTCGAGCGCGTTGTCAAATACGCCGCCGGGACGAAAGTCGAGGGTGCCGGCGTAGACCCAAGTGGCGATGATCGCCGGCAAAAACAAGCACACCGACGTGCCGACCAAGATGCCGAGGTAGGTTCGGCCGGACCGCATCGCGTCGGGCGTCCCCTTGTGCGTGACCAACGGGAACGTCGCCAGCGAGAGCGCTTCGTAGAACACGAACATGGTCAGCAAGTTGCCGGAGAACGCCAGCCCCATGACCGACGTAATCGACAGCGCGAAGCAGATGTAAAAGCGAGTCTGGTGTTTTTCCTTGTTCCCGCGCATGTACCCGATCGAGTAGATCGAGTTGAGGATCCACAACGACGAGGCGATCAGGGCGAAGATCATCCCGAGCGGCTCGATGTGTAGTTCAAGCCGCAGTCGGGGCACGATGCTGCCCAAGACGTACTCGTGCGTCGCCCCGTCGAGTGCGAAGGGGACTAGCTGGACGACAACGGCGAACAGCGAGGCCGCCGTGGCCATCGTGATCGTTTCGCGCAGATTCGGCCACCGGCCCGCGAGGCCGATGAGAAACGCCCCGACCGCCGGAATCGCCAGCGCGACAATCGGCGAAAGTTCCATCAGGACAACCCTCCCAAGAGCAGCTGAGCGGCCGCGTCGGCGACCGTCGAGGTGAGCTCGGCATCGATGCCGAAGTACAAGCTCGCTCCGATCAGCCCCCAGGTCGGTAGCAGCATGCCCAGCGGGGCTTCGCGGGCCCGCTTGGCGATCTCGGGGTCGATCGTGCCGAAGTAGATCGTCTCGATCAGGCGCCACACGTAGATTAGCGCCAGCACGCTGCCGAGCAGGACCAACCCGGCAATCCACCAAAAGCCCTCGTCGAGGGCGCCTTGCACCAGGTACCACTTGGACACGAAACCAGCGGTCAACGGCATGCCGATCAAGCCCAGGCCGCCGACCGTAAACGCGGCCATGGTCAGGGGCATTTTGCGGCCGAGCCCGCGCAGGTGTCGGAGCTCGGTCCCGCCTACTCGGTAGGCGACACAGCCCAGCGCCATGAACATGCCGCCTTTGGTGACCGCGTGATTGAAGATGTGAATGACCGAGGCCATCACCCCAGCGTGATTGAGCAGCGAAAAGCCCAGCACGATGTAGCCGAGCTGGCCCACGCTAGAAAACGCCAACACGCGCTTGGCATTGTTTTGTTGGGCCGCGCGGAGCGACGACACCAAAATCCCCGCGAGGGCACAGGCGACGAAGACGTCGAGGTTGTGCAGCGAGTCGTACACCCCGCCGAACAGCGTGAACACGAAGCGAAACGTCATGTACACGCCGACTTTGGTGGCCGTGCTCGCGATCAGGGCGCTGACGGCAGACGGCGCGTAGGTGTAGGCGTTCGGCAGCCACTGGTGGAACGGAAACAGGGCCATTTTCACCCCGAGTCCGACCATCAAAAACGAGAACGCCACCAAGACCGTGCGGTTTTCCGCCACTTCGCCGCGCTCGTGCATCGCGACCAACTGAGCGTGCATGTCGGCCATGTTGAGGGTGCCGGTGAGCATCAGCAGGTACCCGATGCCGAGCAGGATGAAGGTGGCCCCGATACTGCCCAAAATAAGGTACTTGAGGCTGGCGGTGAGGGCCCGACGGTCGCGGTCTTTGCCCAACGCGATCAGGGTGTAGACCGTCAGCGACGAGATCTCGAGCAGGACGTAGATGTTGAACGTGTCCCCCGTGATCGTGATGCCGAGCAGTCCCGCGATCGCGAGCAGCCACACCGAGTAGAAGATGTTGTGGCGGTCGCGGGGTATCTCATCGGCCACGCTGCGCTGCGCGTACACTGTGGAGACGAACGCCAATAGCCCGACAACCACCAGCACGTAGCCATTGAGCACGTCGACCCGATACTCGATGCCGTACTGCGCCGGCCAGCTGCCGAGGGGGTACGAGATCGTGACCGCCTGGTGGACCTCCCGCAGCAACGCGATGCTGGCTGCCAAGGTCGCCCCGGTGACGGCGGTGGCCCAAGCCCACGGGAGGAACCCGCGGCCCATGAACAGCGACAGGACGCCGCCGAACAGGGGCAACAGGACGATCAGGACGGGGAGATTGTCGGCGATCACTGGGCCTCTTTCTCCAGTGCTAAAATCTCGTCTTCTTCGATGGTGCCGAACCGGTGCTTGATGTTCACGATGATCGCGAGCGCCACCGCGAGTGTGCTCACCGAGACCACAATCGCGGTCAGGATGAGCACATGGGGCAGGGGATTATCGTAGGGGCCGGGATGCTTGACGGTGCCGTCGCCGATGGCTCGCCAGATCGGGGCCACGCCTTCGGTGCCATCTTCGGCCTGGTACACCGCCATCGTGATGTAGAACAAGAAGACGCCGGTTTGGAACAGACCGAGGGCGATGGCTTGCTTGACCAGGTTGCGTTTGGCGATCACCCCGTAAAACCCGACCATCATGATGATGACCGCGGCCCAGTAGTTGTAGATACCCAAAAAGTCCATCGACTACCTCCGTGCCGCGTCCGGGACCGGGTCGAGATCCGGGTCCGATCGCTCGGTGATCTGGGTAAACAAGGTGATCATCACGCTGCACACCGTGATACCCACGCCGTACTCGACCAAGGTCATGCCCATGGCCTCGCCGTCGCCGGGGTTGTGCGGGTTGATTTGGCTGTAGTCGAGAAAGCGCCCGCCGGCGAGGAGATTCGCCAGGCCCGTGCCGGCGTACAACAGCACGCCGATGGCCATGAGCGCGTCGGTGATCGGGGCCGGGATACGCCGTAGCAGCTCGTCACGGCCGAAGATGACGCCGTAGAGGATAAACGCCGCTGCCGCGATCACGCCGCCTTGAAAGCCTCCACCGGGGCCCAGCTCGCCGTGGGTGATGACATACAGTGCGTACACGATGATGAACGGGACGAGGAGTTTCGTGACCACACGGGGTAGCATTTGAGCGTGCATCGCTAGGCCTCCTTTCTGTCGTCGGCGGGTGCCGAACGAGAGTCCGTCGGCGCGCGCGTCGTGGCGGCCTCGACCGCTTCCTCGGCCTCGTCGCGGCGGCGGCGTAGGAGGATGACCAGGCTGACCCCCGCGGTGTAGATGACCGTGGTCTCAAACATCGTGTCGAAGCCGCGGTACGCTGCCAGTAGGCTCGTCACCGTGTTCGGTACGTGACCGTTGAAGTCGTCGTGCGGATGAGGGTGTGCGGGGTCGGCCGGTGGGTGCTCGGCGACCGAAAGGACCGCGTCGGGGACTTTGCCCACCTCTTGGGCGAGCATTTTGGGCACGCGATGGGTGTGAATGGGCGCGTTCGGGTCGCCGAAACGCGGCATGTCGAAGGTGCCGTAGATCAAAGCGGCACCGGTCGCGATGCAGATCGCCAGCGCGGGGAGGTGCACGGGTTCTTGTCGCCGCGCCAATCGGCCGGTTTGCACCACGGCGCCGAGCAACAACACGGTGGAAATTCCCGCTCCGACTGCGGCTTCGGTGAAGGCCACGTCGAGTGCATGCATGTTCGACCACACCAACGCCATGAGCAGGCTGTAGATGCCCGCCAGCATGGTGGCCGAAAACAAGCTGCGCACCTCAATGACGGCGATCGCCGTGGCCAGTACCAAGACCAGCAAGAATAGGTCGACGATGAGAACCGGGTTCATCGCGACTCTCCATCGTCTTCAATGGGACGCAATCCGTCGAGGTGAGCGGCCTTGGTGATCGCATGCGTTGCCGTGGGCGACGTGACGAACAGCAACGCGGAGATGAGCGCAAGCTTGGCGATGATCAGGGGGTCGGAGGTTTGGAGCATGAGCCCCGCGATAATCAGGGCCTGCGCGAAGCTGTCGGACTTGCCGGCCGGATGCAGCCGGGTGTAAAAGTCCGGCATTCGCACGATGCCGACCGCCCCTGTGAGCGCGAATAGGCAGCCGAGTGCCAGCAACACGGCACTCGCAATGTCGAGTGGTGCCATTAGCCCAGCCTCCGAAACTCGATGTACTTCAAGATCGCAATGGTGGCGATGAAGTTGATGAGGGCGTAGGCCAGCGCGGTGTCCAAGAAGAACTCCGGGGCGCTAAAAAACCCGAGCACGGCCACGATGAGCACGGTTTTCGTCCCCAGCGCGTTCACGGCCAAGATGCGATCGAACACGGTGGGGCCCATGAGGGCGCGGGAGAGTACGAGTAGCGCGGCGACGAGCAAAGCGAGTGCGGTACCTAGAATCATCGTTCGCTACCCTCGAGCTGTTGGACCCGTGCGTGCATGTCGCCCGACATGAGATCGTCGGCGGCTTCCTTGGTGAGCGCATGGATCAAGAACGCATCGTCATCCACTTCGATCGTGACAGTGCCGGGGGTCAGCGTGATCGAGTTGGCGTAGGTCACCATGCCGTAGCTGGTGCGTAGATTGTGCGGGAGTCGGAACACCCGAGGCGAGATCTTGAGTTTCGGACTCCACACCCGGCGAAAGACGTCCCAATTCGCCAAGACGATCTGCCACAGCAAGTACGGTACGTACGCGAGGGTACCCGCCCAGTAGCGGTAGGGCATGCCCTCTTCGTCCACGATGCCGAGCCGGCGGGCGACCAGTGTCGTGCCCGCGCACACAATGACCCCGGCCACCATCAGAAACTGGTTGTGAAACTGCCCCGAGAGCACGAGGTAAAATGCTTCGAGGCACACGAAGAGCATTATCGTGCGCACCGTCGACTCCTTTGCTGAGAGAGGTGGCGTGTGGCCGCAATGGTGCCGGTCCCACGCCCGGCTCGAGGAACAACGACGCGGCGATGGGCGAGCCATCGCGTACGAGCGCTTCCAAAGCCGAGGTGACGTGCGAGCATGATCCCGGAACAGAGCTGGCGACGAGAGGAGCGTGGGAGTGCGAAGGCCGTCGTCGCCCCGGCCTTTTTTCGCCACGACATCATAGACATGCCTTTCGTTGCAACGCACGGAAAACCTGTCCGCGCACGGGCCTGTCGGCGCTTGGTGCGGCAAAGTCGGTCGAGGTGGGGCCGAGGTGGGGCCGAGGTAGGACCGAGGTGGCCGGTCGTCGTGCGCATGGTTGCAAGCCGGCGAGAGCGAGGCGTGGCTGGGGCAAACGAGGGTGGGGGGAGGTGGGGCTCAACCGCGGGCATGCAGTGCGCTCGATAGCCAGCATCACGCGCGACCACGGCATTCGAGAACGAACTGCGAGTCGTCGAGTCGCCGATAGAACGCGACGTCGATGCGGTCGTGGCTCGACAGCATTGTGGGCGACGTTACTGGGATCGCCGGCTCTTGCGGGGCCGGATCGGCACGTTGCCAGACGCCGCGCGACGGCTCGGATTGTGGTCGCGCGGCGTCGAAGTCCAATACGGCGACTCGTTGTGGCCGGGTATGGCGAAGCGTACCCGGGTTGATCAGCGCAACTTGGCCAAAGTGCCGAACCATGGGGCGATGGGTGTGCCCGCCGATGAGGCAGCGCAGATCGGGTCGCGCCAGCAACGGAGTCAGTGCCGGCACCTCGCTGGCCGGCGTGTCGAAATGGCACTGCGCTTCGTCGTCGGGGCCGACGCCGTGACCGACCACCACGACCCCGCGGTTGGTGCGGTACTCGTGCACCGGTGGGCGCTCCGCGAGGAATTGGCGGGTCTCGGGCTCGACGTGCTGCGTCGCCCCGGGCCAGTTGCGATGCACACCGTCGAGCAGCCAGCGATCGTGATTGCCCCGGACGGTGTCGACGGCGGCACTGGCCAACTGGCGACAGCAGTCGTCGACGTCCCCGTCCCCGTCCGCGATATCCCCGACGCAAGCGATGGCGTCGAGGGACTGCGAGGTCAAAAACGCCAGGGCGTGGCGCAATGCGACGTGCTCGCCGTGAACGTCACCGATGAGACCGAGGCGGGAAAGGCTACGCACGCCGACCAGTGGGCGTCCGCTCCGTCGACGCCAACCGCAGGCTACTCCCCCGGTTGCGTCCCGCAAAGCGCTGGCATCCGCCGGGGCGATCCCGCAAGATCCTGGGCGTGAGTGAACCCGATGCGTCGTCGATTCAGGCCGTGCGAGTCGATCGCTGGCTTTGGGCCGCACGCTTTTTCAAGACGCGAGCGCTCGCTTCGGCCGCTTGCGTCGCGGGGCACGTCAAACTCGACGGGACCTCGGTCAAAGCGGCCAAGCTGCTGCGAGTGGGCCAGCGGCTCGACGTGCTGACCCCTGGCGGACGTCGCTTGGTCGAGGTGGCCAAACTGCTCGAGCGTCGGGTGGGCGCTCCGCTAGCGCAGACCCTGTACGTCGACCACACACCGCCCCCGCCGCCGCGAGAGGTCGAACCCATGCTCGGTCAGCGAGATCGCGGGGCCGGGCGTCCGGACAAGCGCGAGCGTCGACAGCTTCGACGGCTGCGCGGACGCTAGCCCGCTGACGAGCCCCTGCCGCCGGCTCGACGACGCCGGCGACGGAGTCGATTGGACGAAAGGACGAAAAACGGCGACTACTCGGCCGAGTCAGTCGCCGGCGCGCCGCCGTCGATGAACACTTTGCCTTGGCCCAACGCGTAGGTCACTTTCCAGCGCTTGACGAGCGGGTAGTTCAAGTACCCGCCGAGTTCGAAGCCCGAGCCGGCGATGGTGGCCAGCATCGCGTCGGGGGGCGAAGCGGTGAGCACCACGCCACCGAGGCCTTTGGCCTTGACGTCGCTGCCCACGGAGACCTCGTCGAGCAGCACCATCTTTTGCCCGGCTTCGTCGTCGGGCGGATAGATGTCGTCGGGGCGATGATCGCTTTTGAGATAGTCTTTGCTGGTAATGGTAGCCGCGGAAAACCCCGGGCTGCCCAGCCACACCCAAAACCCGTGCTCGCGGCCGTCGATGCTGATTTCGATCGAGGGAACCTTGAGCGCGTACAGATCGATGAACAACAGCTGCGATTCGGCCCCGGTCGGCGTCCCGGCGTCTACTGAAAGCCCGACTTGTCCGCTGCGAAAGTCGAAGCTCACCGCGCCGAAGCGCTGCAGCACCTGGCGGCCCAGGACCATCCCGGCCGAACCGTTGTCATCGGCGTACAACGTCTCGAAGTCTTGCACGACGGCCGGAACGTTCTTGATGGTGATCTCGCCGAGCGAGATCTCAGGCACGATGACAATCGGGGACTCCTCGCCGCCGACGAGGGCGACTTTCCCCACCTCTTCCAGGTTGAGATCGGCCGCGAGAGCCGCGTCGATGCGCGCTTCATCGAACGCTTCCATCCACAGAACACGGCTGGACTTGCCGCCGATGCGGGCGCTGGAGCTTTTGAACTGAGCCACGGCGAGATCGGATTGTCCCGCTGCGCCCTCGATCTCGATAAAGGGGCCTTTGCCCTGAAGCGGCCGCAAGAATGCAGCGTACGCTTTGACCACGTTGAGCTGGTCTTCACTGCCACCGACACCGGTGAAGATCTCGTCGGCAGTCTTGACCCCGTCGTCGACTTGGAGCAGCGCGTACTGACTCCACAGTTTGATCATGCGCGGCGTGGCCTGACGATCGTCCTCGCCTTTCTCGGTCGCGATGAGCTTGTCTTGGAGTTCGATCGCCTCACTGTGTTTGCCCGCGGCCTGAAGGTTGCGGCCCAGGCCCTGGTTGGCGCCGAAGTTGTTGGCGTCGAGCTCGATCGCCTTGCGGTAGGCCTCGGTGGACGCCGCGAAGCGGCCAGCGCGCCATTGTGCGGCGCCAAGGACGGCGTAGGCATCCGCGTTGTTCGGATCGGCGGCGAGCGCCTCTTCGGCGCGCTTGCGAGCGGACACGAACCGACCGCGACCCAAGTCGCCGTTCGCGACTTCGATCAGGCCGGCGCTCTCGGCTTTGTTGGCGGCGGCCTCTTGGCCGCCCGCCCCAGCGCCGCCCTCTTCCGGGGTCGTCGAGGCCTTATCTTTGCCGCACGCGGCGGTGGTGAGCAGGAGCGCCAGCGAAGTGGCGAGGGTCCAGGCTTGATTGCGCATCGGGAGCTCGTTTCGAACGTCGAAGGCCGGAGCTTTCGGGGGCCGGAGCATACCTGTGTGCTGCCGGCTGCGGCAATGCGGTGGATCGGCCGGGTCGAGCCGTACCGGCGGGTCCGCGCCGACTTTCGCGCGGTGCGTGGCCTCGGGGTCAACGGGGGGGGCTGCGGGCCGGCTGGGGACGGGCGGGGCTCGGCGCGGTCGCAGATCGCGGCCGGGCGATCGCTGGAACTCGGTCGCCCCTTCGCGAGCCCGTGGGTGGGCTCGAGCTGGCGGCCTGGTGGCGGGGCCTGGTGGCGGGGCCTGGTGGCGGGGCCGGGCGCGAGGTTGGTTTCCGCTTCGGCGTGTCGACGCGCGACCGCGGCGTCGGGACATCGTCGCGCAGCCGGCTAGGCGGGCTTGCGTGTGCGCAGAACGGCCGCGGCCACCAGTGAGATCAGCAACCCCACGGGGAAGATCTCCGACAGGGTGATCATCACGCGGTAGACCGGGTTGGCGTAGCGCTCCTTGATCTGTTCGGCTTGCGCTCGGGCGGCGGCTAGATCGGCTTCGCCGACCCCCGCAGCTTGTTGTTCCGCGAGCATTGCGGCGGTGTATTCCTCGATGAAGGCGTGGTCGGTCAGCGCGAGGTGAACCTCCCAAATCGCGACGTACACGCCGCTCGCCACCGCGCTGATCCCCACGCCGACGAGAACGGCCCGCCGAAAACGGATGACGCCCCCTTGATGGACGTCCCGGTAGCGCTTGATTCCGACGAAAATGACGCTGAGCGCGAGCAGCATGACCAGGTAGCCGAGCCACTCAAGCGCCGCGAGATGCTGGGTGTCGCCTCCGCCCAGTTGGAGTCCGAGGATGGCCGACGCGATCGTGGCGGAGCCGGCGATGGAGCCGTAGACGATGATGATGCGAGACATGAAGTCCTCCGGTGCCGTCGACTGCTCGCCGATGGACCGGCCACGATCAATCGCCCATGCGGGTGATTCGTAGAAATTCAGGAGTTCGGGTCGCGTCTCGCGGAACGTGCGGGCCGGGGTCGGTGCCGGCTGCGGAGTCGCGAGCGCGAATCTTGCGCGGGCCGGTCACGGTGTCCGTCGCGCACTCGGCCGGAATCTGGGTCGCCGAGCGACGGGACCTTGGTTCCAGTTCTTATTTTGACGGGTCCAGCACCCGTCCCGTGAACAGGACCAGCCCCGTGGGCCGGTCCCGGACGAGGAACAGAAAGGGTCGATCCACGTCGAGCACGAACGCGGGGCTGGGCTCACTGTCGTCGTCACCCACAGCGGTTGCGGCCGCGGCCTCAACGCCGGCTTCATCGACGGCAACAAACACACTGTGCAGCACGAAACCGATGGGGGGCACGCCGCTGGCTCCGTCGTTGATGCCCGAGAAATCTGCGTCGGGACTGAATGGGGTGACCATCCCCATGTTCCTGAGCGTCCCTGACAGGGCGATCGAGCCGGTGGCGATCGTGAACTTGGGCAGGCTCAGATCGATGATGTCGCTCTCGGTCTCGCTAAGCATGGCGTCGAGGGTTTCGGTCGTCAGCGCCGCTTCTTGTTCCAGGTACCGACCGGTGTCGGGCACGATGATGGTCACGGCCAGCTCCCCTCCTCGCAGCGGCAGCTCGACCAGTTGATAGCCATCGCCGGCTCGAAACGAGCCGTGCACTGCCTTGTTGTGCATCGTCGGCACTTGCACCGTCGAGCCATCGAGCCGGGTAAACGGCGCATCTGCGGTGTAGGCGGCCTCGAACGGGGTCCGCCACGGCGCTTTGAGATAGATCGCATTGACCAACACCCATTTGCTTTGATCCGTGAGCGATCCGCCGGGGAGCAGCGCCGGAATCAGCTCGTAGGTACGGCCGGAGACCCACGAGTTGATCCTGACGCGCACGTCCTCTGGATCGGCGAAGTCGGCCAGGAACACCCCCGCGCCATAGTTCGTCGCCAGGGTATCGAGAAACATCGGACCCACGGCTACGCTCGGACTCACAAACATGCGGTTCGCCGGCGAGTAGATGACCGGGTCTTCCTCCTCCGTCTCCGGGAGGTTGCGGCTCTCCAGCGCGAGGCTGTGGGCATTGAGGGCATTGTGGGTCCGATCGCGGTCGGACAAAAATCCCAGTGTGTCCGCGATTTCGGTGGCGGTCGCTCCGCGGGCCATCGCGTGCACCATGCCAAAGGCCGCGCGCACGCTCACGGCGGAGACCGCAAGGTTGATGTCTTCCCCCGCAGCGGCGCGACGCAGCAATTCAAAGCCCAGCTCGACGTTGCCCGCTCGCATCTCGGCCAGTTCTTCGGGCGTCGCGTCGGGCTCGAGGTCGTGCTCGGCGTCGGACACGAGCTCTTCGAATTCAGGGTCGTCGCCGGAGTCGGAGGGGTCGTCACCGGAGTCGGAGGGGTCGTCGCCGGAGTCGGAGGGTTCGTCACCGGAGTCGGAGGGG
>QKPP01000102.1 GCA_006508105.1 Myxococcales bacterium FL481
GATGACGACGATGACGACGATGACGACGATGACGACGATGACGACGATGACGACGCCGGCACCCCGGGCAACTGGACTCTCATGTTCTACGTCGCCGGTGACAACAATCTCGAAACACCCTTCCTAGACGACTTCTGGGAGATCGTCGACGCTCAACTCCCCGACTCCGGGGTCAACATCGTACTCTTGTTCGATCGACACCCCGGCTACTCCAGCGCGGACCTCATGCCCGGTGACGGGGACTGGAGCGGGACGCGTCTCTACGAAATCTCCGCCGCAGGGCCCAAGCGGCTCGCGGACCCGACCTACCTCGGACTCTCCGACCAAGGCGACCAAGACGAGCTCGACACCGGATCGGCCGACACCCTCGAAAACTTCATCCAGTTCGCTCAAGCGCACTACCCCGCCGATCACTACTTTCTCTCGCTGCTCGACCACGGCTCGGGCTGGTCAGGCCAGCAAAGCCCGATCTCCGCCACCTCGCGCGGTGTGTGTAGTGACGACACGAGCGGCAGCATGCTCTCGGTGCAGCGGGATATCTCCCGCGTGGTGCAAGGCAAGGGCATCGCGGTGGTCGGCTTTGACGCTTGCTTCATGGCCATGATCGAAGTCGGCTGGGCGCTGGCCGGCAGCGTCGACTACATGGTCGCGTCAGAGGAGACCGAACCTGGCGAGGGCTGGCACCAGGGCGTGTGGCTCGACTTGTGGCTCGGGGGCGAACGCAGCCCCGCCCGGCTCGCCACATCGATCGTCGACTCCTACGAGCAGACGATGGCCCACAAGAACGGAGTGACGCTGTCGGCCACGGACCTTCGCCAGCTTCGGCCCTTGGGCCAAGCGCTCAGCTCGTTCGCCGCCGCCTCCGAACCGAGCAGCTACTTCGGATCGGCCATCGCCGGGGCCTACTACGATATCTGGCACATGGCCGATCGGGCTGGCGACGAGCAGCTGCAAGCCGCCATCGATGCCGCCGTGATCGCCGAGTGGCACAGCGACGACCAAAGCGTCGGTGGCTTGACGGTGAACTGGCGCGGCAGCTCCAGCTACGCGGATACGTCGTTTTGCGCCGAGGTGGACTGGCCGGCCTGCGAGTGACCGCGGAGCGTGGCGTCCACAGGCCCAAGTGGCCGCGTCACATCGGCACAACGTCGAAGTGTCGCCTGAACTGGCGCTCCGGCGGCGCGACGACCGGGACGCGCTCAAGCGCCGAGGCGGCCCAGGCTCACCGCGAGCAGAAAGCCCGCCAAGCACCACAACCCGGTCAGCCGTCCCCCGGAGTTCGCAGCCTCGGGCAGCATTGTCTCCGCGATCATCGTGAGCATCGCGCCCGCGGTCAGGCCCTCGATAAACGCGATCGTCGTGGCGCTCGCGTCGGCGAGCAGCAGGTGCCCGAGGACGGATCCCACCGTGGTGGTGACCACGATCGCCGCCCATAGTACAAATATCCGGCGCTGCGAGTAGCCGCGGCGAGCCATGCCGACGGACGCGGACAAAGCCTCGGGCAAGTTCGAGATAAACACACCACCCAATAGCGCGTAGGTCGTTGCCACGGTGGCCACCCCTTTCCCCAGTACCAACGACTCTGGAATTGCGTCGAGCAAAAGCCCGAGCCAGATCGCCAACGGCGCCCCGTGGTTGGAAGCTCGGGCCCGACTCGACTCGGACGGCAGCTGCGCCGCCTGACCTTCGACCCCGAGCCGAGCGGCAACTTCCCACTGCGGATGCGTGGCCAGGGCGTCGATCACCAGCTCGGCCACTTTCCCATCCCGCGACGACTCCTGTCCCAACAGACCCCTGGCGAACGCCGCGAGCGTAGGTCGCTGGGCACAAAGCTGCTCGTAATCTCGCTTGCGCAGCACCCACGCTCCCACCGGTTCAGTGGCCACCGCCGTGCTCCGATGGGGTTGCCCAACCACGAAGTTTAGACCGCCGAGAGCATCACCAGGTCCGATCTTGGTATCCTTTCTGTTGCGATCCGGGTGGACGAGGCGAATCCTGCCTTTGACGACGAAGTACAGGCGATCCGTCGCCTCGTACCGCTGAAAGAACACGTGACCGCTTTCGTACTCTTTCCAGAACATCTCGGATGTCAGCGCGTGCCAGTCATCCGCGCCGACCCCTTCGAAAATGCCGCGCGGGGGATCGGGCGGTACGTTGGCAACCGGTGCGTCCGTGGCCTCTTCCACGTGCTCGAGCCGTCGGGCCAGCTTCGGCAGCTGCTCCAACTTCGCGTCCAGGTCGGAACGATCCAAGCGCAGTACACGAACCGGCCCGGCCGCGACGGCAGTCGTCGTATGCACCCGATCCATGACAAACGAAACGTGCCCAAACATCCCCCCCCGATCGATGGCCTCCACGACCCCATCGCGATGGATCAAATCCACCCGACCATCCATCACCACACGAATGTGATTACATGGATCCCCCGCCGAGTAGATCCGATCGCCGCCTTCGTGCTCAACCTCCGTGAACAGCTCCGCAACGAGCGCGACTTCTCGGTCTGGAATGCCCGAAAGCAATGTCGTGCGCTTGAGATCGCGTAACAGCCCTTCACGCTCGCGGCGTTGTATTTGCCGCAAGTAGCCGAGCGACGTCGACACCTTACGCAAGAATCCGCCACGGACATTCAACAGCCCGTTGAGACCTTCGAACAGCCCACCACCAACCACCGCCCCGAGTAACAAGAGCCCCAAATGCCCCGCGGACACCGCGGGGGCGATGATGTCAATGGTGACAGCGGCAAGCAACGCGCCGCCACCAAGGGCCATCAGTCCGGCGATGAACGCCGAACCCCCTCGCCAGAACCGGGCCAGGAACGCACCCAGCAACAGCGAGCTGGCACTGCCAGCGCCCACCGTGAGCGCGATCAGCAGATCCGACATGCGGGCACCATAGGCCAGGCAACCGTGCGCGAACGTCCGCGCCCCAGCGCTTGCGCGACCGCAGAGCAAAGTCCTCGTTGCAATACGATGTCACGACGGGCTCACCGTGAGATGGGGGCGACACAACCCCCGTTTGGCCGCCGCCCAGCGCGGCCCGCGAGCGTCATGCGATGTCGCGCGCCGCCGTGAAATTCACCAGATCGAAGCCGCAAACATTGCCGCGTTCGACGAATCCAGCTCGGCGACCCACGCCGGCGCAGACAACCGACCCGCGGCGAGGGGCACGGGTACGCGCCCGGGGCGGGTAGAACACGCGGTTGCCGAGCTCGCTGCGTTCGATGACGGACGCCATAGGCGACCATCACCGCGTGCTGGGGATCTTCGAACGATTTCTCTCCCTGTGGGTGGCACTGGCCATCGCTGGCGGCGTGAGCCTTGGCCTCGCGGCCCCGGAACTCTTTGAAACGGTGGCTCGGCTCGAATGGGCGCGGGTCAACCTCGTCGTCGCCGTGCTCATCTGGCTGATGATCTACCCAATGATGCTGAAGGTGGAACCGTCGTGTCTCAAGGACGTCGGCCACAAGCCCAAGGGACTGGCGCTCACCCTGCTTGTTAACTGGCTCATCAAGCCGTTTACCATGGCCGGGCTCGGGGTGCTTTTTTTCCAGCACGTGTTTGCCGGGCTGATCCCCACGGATGACGCCCAGCAGTATATCGCCGGCATGATCCTCTTGGGCGTTGCACCGTGTACCGCCATGGTTTTCGTGTGGAGCAACCTGACCGATGGCGACGCCAACTACACGCTGATCCAAGTGTCCGTCAACGACATCATTTTGGTGTTCGCGTTCACCCCGATCGCGGGGCTATTGCTGGGCCTCACCGACCTTCACGTACCGTGGGAGACGCTGCTCGCGTCGGTGGTGATCTTCGTCGTCATCCCCCTCGGTGCGGGCCTGCTCACCCACCGCCGCCTCCTGCGGACCCGCGGGGCGCCGGGCATCGAACGCCTCTCGAGCCGGCTCAAGCCCACATCGATCGTCGGGTTGCTGTTGACCGTGGCACTACTGTTCGGGTTCCAGGCCGAAACCATCGTCGATCAGCCCGGGCGCGTGGCGCTGATCGCCGTCCCGCTGTTGGTGCAAAGCTACGGCATCTTCGCGGTGGCTTACGGGTTGGCCCGCGTCATTCGGCTGCCGTTTAACGTGGCCGCGCCAGCCGCGATGATCGGTACCTCCAACTTCTTCGAGTTGGCGGTCGCCGTCGCCATCAGCCTCTTTGGACTCGGCTCGGGCGCTGCCCTTGCGACCGTTGTCGGTGTGCTCATCGAAGTACCCGTGATGCTTTCGCTCGTCGCTTTCGCCAACCGAACCAAGGGCTGGTTCCCGGCCCCGCCCCCCAACGCTAACTGAACACCGCCCGGCGGCGGATAGGCCCCGCCGGATCCCGGCTGTGCCCGGGCGGGTGAAACCGCGGGGGCCTGCAGCACGCGATCCCTCGACCACACACTACACAGTTCTGTAAATGGCATGGCGGCCGGGGCCTCGGGGTCGTAGGTGAACGCAAACTAATAATAGTACATCGCGCGCGACCCAACAGACTCCGCATCTCGCCCAGCGCCACTCGATCTCAAGCGAGACGGCAGCATCGAGTTGCGGTCGAGGATGATGCACGGTCATGCGAACCGACTTTCGGAGACCGCCATCGTCGATGCACGGCCGTCGTGACATCAGCAGAATCGATGAGGCAGCGAACTGCTTGATTTTCACTAGGGCGCCCGCGATCGTGCCCAACATGAGAACCATCAGCCTGGGACTTGTCGGAACCGCGACCCTCGCCCTTACCGTCTGTCAACGACCCGCACCGAGCGCCAGTGACGCCAACGCCAATGCCGAGATCACGGATCGACTCGACAAGATCGAAGAGCGACTCGACAAGATTGAGAAGGGTCTCAAAGCCGTCGAGAAGTCCGCCGCGAAGTCCAAACGACCGAGCCGGCCGCGCCCCGACCCGAAAACCGTCTACTCCGTACCACTAGGTAACTCGGCGTATTCGGGGCCGGAGCATGCCAAGGTCACGATCGTGGAGGTCTTCGAGTATGCCTGCCCGTTTTGCGATCGTGTACGCGGCACCCTCAAGCAGCTCGCCAAAGACTACGGAGACGACCTCAAGATCGTCTACAAAAACTACGTTGTGCACCCGCAGGTCGCCACAACCCCCGCACTGGCCGCGTGCGCGGCGGGGAAACAGGGCAAATACTCGGAGATGATGGAGCTCATCTGGGAAAAGGGCTTCAAAGCCGGCCGCAACCTCGGCGCCGAGAACATGACCAAGCTCGCCAAAGAGACGAAGCTGGACATGAAAGCGTATGAGAGCGACATGAGCGGGGCATGCAAGACCGAACTCGCCGACGATCGCAAGATGCTCTCGGCCATCGGCGTTCGGGGTACGCCCGCGTTCTTCGTCAACGGACGCTACCTGTCCGGAGCCCAGCCGATTGACCGCTTCAAGGCGATTATCGATGAAGAGCTCGAAAAGGCCAACAAAGCCGTGGCGAGCGGAGCGTCGGTCGAAGCGTACTACGCCGAGAACGTGGTCAAAAAGGGCAAAAAGAAGCTGTAGCCGTCGTCTATCGGTGTTCTCGATTCTGGTTCGCGCCACCTTCCGGTCATTCGATGTCTCGACCCGGCGCGAACGCCCTTGATTGACGAGTTTCTCTGGAGCCGCTACGTCTGAGACTGACAATTGTCTCGATTGGCCGACATCTCGTTGCTAGGCGCTTCAGCGCCGTCGTGTCTGTCTGCACAGACAGCGGCGCTGATTTGCCGCAGCAAACGAACGCTGGCGTTCCGGCGCGCGTATCAGACACTGCCTCCTGAGCCGCAACAGTGGATGCGCCGCGCCTATCGGCGCCTGTTCCGACGCGATCCGTTCCATCCTGCCCTCTGCGGCGCGATGGTTCGAGATCAGTCCGCACGCCGGATCGCGTACCGCATCCCGATCGCCGCCACTGGGTACCGGGCCCTGGCCAGCGTCGTCTATGCTGACAGCGCGATTCTGTTCACGTGGTACTGGCTAGGCGACCACGACGCCTACGAGCGTCGCCTACCCTAGAGCCGACACGCAGCCGACTTGCCGGTGACCGACTCGAAGCCGGTCTTTGGCCGCGGACAACTGCGAGCACCACAATGGCTCGGCTCTGTCGAGCCCGCCGGCGTGGGCCAGGCCAACGAGTACGCCCGGCGCGTTCGGGTCACGGCCTCGTCGTGGTCACTCCGCGGGCGGAGTCGCCGGTTCACCGACCGGGGCCGTGGAAGCGTCACCGGCCCAAAGATCTCGCAGGTCTTCCACGATCATGTACAGCGCCGGCACGACCAACAACACCACCACCGTCACGAACAGCACCCCAAACGCCACGCTGATCGCCATCGGGATGAGAAACTGCGCCTGTACGGAGGTTTCGCTGATCATCGGCATCAGACCGAAGAAAGTGGTCAGCGAAGTGAGCAATATCGGCCGAAACCGCAACGTGCCCGCGGTCAGGATCGCGTCGAGGGCCGACTTCCCGAGGCGTCGCTCTCGGTTCGAGGCGTCGATGAGCACCAAAGAATCGTTTACGACCACGCCGGAGAGCGCCACGATGCCGAAGATACTCATTAGGCTCAGCCCGTAACCCATCACGGCGTGGCCCACGATGGCCCCCACAATGCCGAACGGGATCACCGCCATAATGATGATAGGTTGCAAGTAACTGCGAAACGGCACGGCGAGCAGGGCGAAGATCACGAACAGGGCGAACAGGTAGCCTTGCCCCAATGCACCGAAGGCCTCCTGCTGTTCACGCTGCTGACCGACCAGACCGACCTCGAGCCCGGGGTAGCTTTGGCGCAGGTCCTCGAACACGTTCGCTTGCAAGTCGGTGAGCACGGGTCGCGGAGACGGAACCCCCTCGGCCAGCTCTGCCGACACGGTGATGCTGCGGCGCCCGTCTTCGCGGCGAATCGCCGTGGCCGCCCGCCCGCGATCGAAAGCGGCGACTTCCCCGAGGGGCACGTGACCGCCGCGAGGGGTGCGGACCATGATCTGGGCGAGATCGTATTCAGATCGGCGCTCGCTTCGAGGCAGTCGGGCCACAATCCGTAGCTCATTGCGACCACGTTGCTCGCGGATCGCTTCCACGCCGTAGAATGAGGCTCGAAGCTGGGAGGCCACGTCGGTGGCGGAAAGACCCAACGACCGGGCCCGTGACGTCAAACGATAGTCGAGTTGCGGCTTGCCCGAGGTGTACTCGTTGCGCACGTTTTTGAGGGCGTCGTACCCCCGCAACTGCTGGTCGAGTTCCACCGACGCCTCCGCCAAAACCTCGGTGTCGGCGTGCACGAGCTGGACCGCGACCGCGTCGCCGGCCCCCGGCCCGGTGGACGAAGAGAACGTGACGGACTCAACGAACGGCAACTCGGACGCGGCTTCGCCCCAAGCGTTCCCAAACGCCTCCGCGCGAAAGTCTCGCAGCTCGCTGGACACCAAGCCGACCTCGATAGCGACGAGGTGGCTCCCCGTTTCGGTGCTCCCGCCGCCGGGCCCCTGTTTCGGAGCCTCTTCGCCGACTCGCGTGAACACGCCGCGCACAGACTCCGCACCGTACTCGGCGATCGTCTCGTCGAGCGCCGCGGCGAGGACTTGGCGGGTCTTCTCGGTGCGCTCGAGCGGCGCACCGTAGGGCAGGCGGGCCTGCGCGACAACCAAATCGCCTTCGATCTGCGGGAAAAAGTTGAATGGGATCTTCCCGGACGCGACCACACCAATCGTCACGATCAATGCGGCGAGACTCAACGCCAGCGTGATGTAGCGCTCGCGCACCGCTCCACGCGCGACTGGCTGGTAGATGCCCACGATG
>QKPP01000056.1 GCA_006508105.1 Myxococcales bacterium FL481
GACGACGATGATGACGTCACCGGAGATGACGATGATGACGACGATGATGTCACCGGAGACGATGACGACGTAGCCGATCCCGTCTGCGGCAACGGCATCCACGAAGCCGGTGAGGAGTGCGACCACGGGTTCCTCAATGCCGACAACGCGGCGTGTACTTCGCGATGCACGATCAACGTCTGCGGCGACGCGATGGTGGGACCGGACGAGGAGTGTGACGACGGCAACAGCGTCGACACCGACGCTTGCACCAATGCCTGCAAGGTTCCGGTATGCGGTGACGGTGAGGTCGACCCGGCCGAGGAGTGCGACGACGGCAATGCCGACAATACCGACGCGTGCACCACGGATTGCACACTTGCCTATTGCGGTGACGGGTTCGTACAACTCGGCGAGGAGTGTGACGACGGCACCGCCAATGCCGACGATCGGGCGTGCACGTCGGCCTGCCGCGAAGCGTATTGCGGGGATCGATTGGTGCACGCGGGGGTCGAGGCCTGTGACGACGGCAATCTTGACGATACCGACGGCTGCACGCGCAGCTGCCGTATCCCGAGCTGTGGTGACGGAGTCGTCGAGGGTCTGGAGGAATGTGACGACGGGAACGCGGACGATACCGATGCTTGTACCAACGCCTGCACCCTGGCGGACTGCGGGGATGGGATCGTCCAAGCCGACGAGGAGTGCGACAATGGCTCGTCGAACGCCGACGACGCGGTGTGTACATCGGCGTGCGAGGACGCGTTTTGCGGCGATGGTTTGGTGCTCGCGGGTGACGAAGAATGCGACGATGGCAATGGCGATGACGGTGACGCGTGTCTTGGCACTTGTCGCTCTGCGACCTGTGGTGATGGCATCGTTCAAGTCGGCGTGGAGGGTTGCGACGATGCCAACGCGAACAACAACGACGCGTGCACCAACGCCTGTGCCGATGCGATCTGCGGAGATGGCATTGTGTGGTCCGGCGTAGAGGCTTGTGACGACGGCAACGGCGTCGACAGCGACGGCTGCAACGTCGACTGTGTGATCTCGGGAACGGAGCTGTGGACGCACAGCCGCAACGGCGACGACGACCTGCGCGACTACGCGGCAGCCGTCGCTCTTGACCCCAGTGGCAACGTGCTCGCCGCGGGACGGACCATCGACGGAGGCCTGGAGAACATCTGGGTGGCGAAGTTCTCGGCCGCGGGGCAGTTGTTGTGGGAACGGGTCGTCAACAGCGGCTTCAACGACAACGCTTTCGCCATCGCAAGCGATGCCGCTGGCAACGTGTTCGTCGGCGGGGAGGTTCGCACGGCGAGCCAAGGAGCGGACATCTGGGTGCGAAAGTACTCTCCGAGCGCCAACGTGATCTGGACCGCGACCGTCGATGGCCCGGGGAGCAGCACGGACCGCGTCAACGGCATCGCGGTCGACTCTGCCGACGAGGTCATTGTCACCGGGCAAACGTGGACGCCCGGTCACGGCACGGACATCTGGGTCCGCAAGTACGACGCCGATGGAGATCCGGTCTGGACTGATGAGATCAACGGTGCCGATAGCAGCCACGATGTGGGCTACGCGGTGGCGGTGGCCGCTGACGACGACGCGGTGGTGGCGGGTTCGACCTGGGTATCCGGCGAGAGCACCGACGTGTGGGTGCGTCGCTACGACGCCGCCGGGCTTGAAATATGGACCCAGACGTTCTCGGGAGCCGGGCACAGCATCGACGAAGCGTTTGCGGTCACGACCGACGCCAACGACGACATCTACGTTGCCGGTCGGAGTTGGGAGGGCACCGGTAGCTACGAGGTTTGGGTGCGCAAGTACGACGACGCGGGCGTGGTGCTGTGGACGCAGACCCACGGCGGGGAAGACCTGAGCACCGACGCTGCCCGGGGCGTGGCCGTTGACCCGCGCAACCGCGAAGTCATGGTGGTGGGCGAGGTGTGGGAGGTCGATCAGGGACTCAACGTCGCCTTGCTGCGGTACGACAGCGACGGCACTCAGCTGTCGTCGGCGATTCTCGCGAGCGCCACCTCAGAGAATGACTTCGCCAAGTCGGTCGCCATCGCCGCGGATGGCTCGGTGATCGTGGGGGGGCAGATGTGGGACGAAGCGACGACCGGCGACGCGTGGCTGCGAGTGGTCGCTCCCTAGCTCGCGTACGCCGTCGTCGAGTGGGGCCTTGCCGTGCGCGGCAACGCCTCTATGGTTTGCTGGCTTGTGGACGCTTGGGTCCCCCGAACGCGATTTCGTAGTAGCCCGTCAAGTTGACAAACAGGGTGTGCTGGTCGCTTGCCAGGACGTCTTGATCGCTGGTGCGTTCTTCGACGAAAAACGCACCGTCGTCCCCGGTCGACAGGTCGTAGCGGTACTCGAGGCGCAGCGTGAGGCCACCGAATGCCCGCAGCGCGAGGCCGCTGCTGGCGGCATAGAAAATGCCGTCGCGGCCATAGGTGAGGCCGTCCGGGTCGGCCCACACCTCCGGGCGTAGGTTGAAGTCGAGCGTGACATCGTCGTGCCGAAATAAGGCAACGCGAGAAAAGATCGCTCCCCCGTAGTAGACGCCAACGTCTTCCGGTGAGCTCGGCAACCCCCCACGTCCCGCATCGGCAACCGCGGCGATGCCGATGCGAGGGCGGTCGTAGCCGGCTTGGACCGATCCGTGAACGAGCCAGGTGTCCGGCGCGAGTTTTTCGGTCTCTGGTCCCGAAAACAAGTGTGCCGCGACGAAGGCTCCTTCGCGCGGGCCTTCGTCGGGTTCCCAGTAGAGCCCGAGCAGGCCGGAAGGCGCGACGTTGACATCTGCGACGGTTTGCCATCCGTTGACGACCCACAGTTCCAAGCGCAGGTTCTCGGGTAGCGCTTGGCCCACGCGCAGCCCGGAGAGGTAGTACGGTACCCAGTTCGACTCCCATGTCGAGGAATAGAGCCAATTGTCGTTGGACCACAAGCCGCCGATTCCCACCGGGCTCGAGAAGACGCCGAAGTCGAGACGAGTTCCGGAGGAGAACGCAGCGCCGGTGTTCGCCCGCGCGATGTGTTGGAACACCTCCGCCCCGGCATATTGGCTGTCTTCGTCGCCTGGTGTCGGCTCTGCCGCGTACACGGCGTTGACGGCCGCCCCGCCGTGCACGCCGAGCTGGAGGTTCCACCCTCCGGAGGGGCCAGCCCTTCGCTCGACGAAGGCCCCGGCGAGGTTGAGGGTAAATTCGTTCGTTCGGGGCGTCGTGTAGGCCCCCCGATAGACGTGGTTCGCGGGTCGGTTCGAGTTGTAGATGTAGGCGGAGTCGATCATCCCGCCCGTGACCCAACGCTGGGGTTGTTCTGCGGCCTCCTCGGCGGGTTCGAGAGTGGTCACCGCGGAAGCAACCAAGCCGGCGAGGGGGATCGCACTCGAGATCAGCACGCTTGAACGCTAACAGACGCCGCGCGAAAACGCTGATGAGGCGGGCTTTCGTGCTCGGGGCACGACTCGAACGGATCAGTCGAGTGGCCACTCTTCACTCATCACAGCACGAACGACTGCACACATATTGGCTTGACCACGGGTTCCTGCTGCGGCAAACGGGGCCCCCGGCCGTGTGCTCGTGCCCTGCGATCTACGTCAGTCGGTGGTGCGTGGTCGCTGGCCCGACGGCAGCCAGGCGAGAGGTTCTCGTCAGCCCCGCTGGCAGCACCGCTTCGCAGCCCGGCGGCGCCAAGCTGGCGGCGACCACCGGGGTGCCTCGGTCATCGTCGACTGGGGTGCGAGCGTGGCGTGCGGAGACGACCGGGATCGTCGCCGTGGATCATCTCCGCTCGCGAGACGGCGCCACTCGCTAGGCTCGGGTCCGCGCCGACTAGCTCTTGAACTCAATCTCGAGCAGGTCGCCGGTGCGGGCGTCCACGAGCACCTTGTAGTCTTGATTCGAGACCTTCCACACCACGCGCTCCCACTCGAGCGAGTAGGCCTTCGAGGCCAAGAGCGAGCGACCGGGTCCGAGCACGATGTCCTCGGCGATCTCACGCGCCTGCTCCGACGGGATGGTTTCGCTCTGGCGCTCGCTCCCCGCCATCAGGTGCGACTGCGCGGTTTCCGGGTTTGCCGTGGCGGCGCTGGGGCTTGGCGCGGATTCGCACCCTACGCCGAGAATGCCCGGCGCAGCTAGCGAGAGGGTCAGAACCATTGTTTTTAGAGAGAGAACCTTCCGTAGGGTATTGATCTGGATCACTTCCGTCACTCCTTCGTCACAAAAACGTCACTTTAATGGTTGGGTGATCGCTGGCCTCTGTCCAGGTAGGCCGACCAAATGTCACAAAGCGCATGTTGCGCAGAGGTTGCTGTCAGGCCTGACGAGAGCCGGCGTGTCCCACGCCGGCTCTCACATGCGCCGCATCCACCGCCCGACCTCCACGTCGGCCGAGTCCGGTCCGGTCGCGGGCGCTTCGTTCCACTCGTTTCGTGTCAACCGATCGCGGGGGCTCACGCCATCGTGGTGGTTGTTGGGCCCACGTTTGTGTGGCTCCCCGCGCCAACCCACCGCGGGCTTCGACGCGTCGCCGCACGACGTCGTCGGCTCGCTTGTGCTCGACTTGGCCACCGAGTTGGGCTCTCCTAAGCTTGGTCCAGGTCGCGAGTCGGCCGATGGTCAAGATGATGGCCCACGCGTCACCCGAATCAGTTCACGACGCTGAGCCGCCCGAGCCGGGCTCGAGCGGGCCAGCCGAGCTGGTGGACACCGTGTTGGGTTTTCTGGGGGTGCTGCGTCGCCGCTGGCTCACGGTCGTGGTGTGTATGCTCTTGTCGGTGAGCGCCGGGGTGTTCGCCGGCATGGTGCTACCGCCCACCTATGAGGCCCGGGCCACGCTGGTCCTCAACCTCAACGGGCCTCAGATTCTCGACACGGTCAAGGGCGTGAGCGAGGACGAGCAATGGGGCTTCGCGGCGTACAAGCAGTATTACGAAACGCAGCGCACGATCATCGGCAGTCGCGCCATTGCCAGCCGGGTGCTCGACGAGCTGGGATTGGCCGAGGACCCGGTCTTCTTGGGCATCGACCACATCGACTCGTCGCAGGAGCGCGAGAGACGGGCCGCGACGATCGACCCCGTCGAGCGTTTGCAGGAGATGATCGCGGTCAATGAGGTCCGTAACTCGAGGGTCGTGCGGGTATCGGCTCAGTACCCCGACGCTTCGGTGGCGCGCGATATGGCGAACGAGGTCGTCGCGGCCTATCTGGAGCATCTTCGCGAAGCGCGGAGCGACACGGGTGAGCAGGCCAAAGAGAATCTGGAAGCGGAGCGAACCACGACGTTGGCCCAGCTTCGGCGCGCGGAATCGGCTCTCGACGCGTTCAAAAATGAAAACGAAATCATGTCGATCAGCTTGGCCGATCGACAAAACCTCATCACGCAAAACATCATCACGCTCACTGAGCGCAACAAGGCCGCCATGGCGGCGCGAGTTGAGCTCGAAAGCCTCTATGAGCAGGTGGAGCGTCTACGCGACGCAGGGAGCATCGCGGCGGCCTCGCTGCTGGCCGCGCAGGACCAGCTGGCGCTCGATTCGTTGTTGACGGAGCGTTTGGCCGCCGCGCGTGACGTTAAGGACGCGGAAGTCAAGTACCTTGGGCGGCACCCCGCGCTGCAACGGGCCCAGCAACGACTCGTGCTGGTCGACCGGCGCATCGCGCAAGAGCGCGAGCAACTGTTGGCTTCCCTGGATGCACGGCTCAACGCGGCGCGAGCGACCGAGCGGCGTCTTGGGATCGCGCTGGAGAAAGAGCGGCAGCAAGCCCTCAAACTCGGACGCCTCGAGCCGGCTTACCGGGCCATGGAGCGTGAAGTCGAGACCGCGGCGAATGCCTACGCCGTGGTCGCTCGGCGCGACACCGAGGTCGGGATGACCAATCGCGTTGAGATCGCGCCGGTTCGCGTGCTCGATCTGGCGACGGCACCGGCCGAGCCGTCGTTTCCCAACAAGCCGCTGCTCGTGGCCGTGGGCGCGGTGCTCGGGCTCGTACTCGGGGCGCTGGCGGCGATCGCCGTCGATCTTCGTGATCACCGGATCCGTGACGTCGGCGACCTCGAGCGCTCGCTCAGCGGATTCGGACTACCGGTGCTGGGACAGCTCCCGTTGTTGCCCATTGATCCCAAGCTCGGCGCGGGCAACGTTCGGGCTCAGCGCAAGCAACGCGACTTG
The DNA here is from genome assembly GCA_006508105.1 of Myxococcales bacterium FL481. Lineage (GTDB taxonomy): Bacteria > Myxococcota_A > Polyangia > Nannocystales > Nannocystaceae > FL481. The sequence continues at coordinate 6,167 of QKPP01000056.1, forward strand.
TACGCGCATTTGTTCCCCCAGTCGCTGATGGCGGAGCGTTGCCGGGGCTTGCGGACCTCGCTGGTGTTTGCGTTGGCGCCGGAAGGTCCCGTGACGATCATGGTCACTTCCCCCGGATCGGCTGAGGGAAAAAGCTCGACGGCGATCAACTTGGCGGCGAGCTTTTGCCAAGCGGACAAACGGGTTGTCGTCGTTGATGCCGACATGCGGCGACCTCGTTTGCACCAGCTATTCCCGCCGCCGGTGGGGGATGAGGCCGCCGGTTTGGCGGGGGTGCTCGCCCGTCGCATCGACCTCGACGCGGCGCTGCGTCCCGCGGATGTCGTGGATGGGCCGGCGAACCTGTCTCTGTTGCCGTGCGGAGAGCTGCCGGAGAACCCGGCCGAGCTGCTCGGCCAACCCGCGTGCCGGCAGGTGCTCGCGGAGCTGGCGACGCGATTCGACGTGGTCATCATCGACAGCCCGCCGCTGCTTCCCGTCACCGATCCGCTCATTTTGGCCCGGCAAGTCGACGCCGTGGTGTTGGTCGCTCGCTGCCGAGCCACCACGGCGCACGACCTCGAACGGGCCCTCGGCATGTTGCATCGCAGCGACACCAATCTGCTCGGCGTGGTGCTCAACGAGATCGATCCGCGGCGTACCGGCGACCGGGAAGCGAACCACTACTACTACTACCACTCGCGTGAGACCGCCGTTGAGCCGGCCTGAGCCGCGGCGTCCGTGTGGGATGTCGGCCGAGACGGGGACAAGCCGGCCGCGCCAACGACTCGCTGCGCCGCTCGGGTGGCTGGCCACCACCAAGGGGGGGCAAGTTGGCCGCCGCGTGCGTGGTCCGGACGAGTCGCCATCGATCAGGTTCCGGGCGCTGACGACCCTCGCCGGCGGCCTCAACCCGCTGGCGCTCGCTCGGTCCGAGCGTAGGGGATGATCGGTGACTGATGGCCGCCGCGTGACCGTGCCAATCGCTCGCAGCGGGCTGGTCCTGGCGATCGTTGGTCCCGCGCTGGCGATCGGCGGGGTGTCGCCGCTGGTCGCGTTCGGCTTCGCGGTGGTTGTCGGACTGGTGTGGTTACGGATGGGCTGGCGTCGCGGGGGGCACCTGCGCTGGCCGTGGGGAGCCGGCGTCGGGTTAGGTCTCGTGTTTTGGACCGCTCTCCAGTGGGCGCCGCTCGGATCGGGCTGGGTCTCGGCGGTGGCTCCGGCGCTCGCCGACGTGACGAGCGTCGCGTTGCCCGGAGCAAGGTGGCCACGACTCTCGGTTGTGCCCGGCAATACTGGGGTGGCATGCCTGCGGCTCGCCGCCTTGGTCACCCTGTTCGTCGCCTGTGCCCAGCTATCGTGGAGATTCGTCGCCTTGGCGGTCTTGAGCGGCGCGGTCTTGGTCGTCAGCGTGGGGTTGGTGCACGAGTGGACCCAAGCCACCGCCATCTATGGGTTGTACTGGCCTGCCGAGCGCGACTTGGCGGCGAGCTACGAACTGATCACGCCGTTTGTGAATCCGAATCATCAAAGCGCGGCGTTGTTATTGGGCTGGTTCGCCGCGTGGGCCCTGCTTGTGGACCAGTCGGATTCGGGTGGACCGTCGACCGAAGCGGCTCGCGAGCGTCGGCTGGCACTGGTCGCCGCGGCGTCGCTCGTGTTGTTCGGTCTGTTGCTGTCGCTGTCGCGCGGCGCGTTGGTGGTTCTCGCGGTCATGTCGGGGGTGACGGCGGTGGCTTGCCGGCGCCAGCCGTCTCGACGGCGACCCGACGAGCGTGGCCTCGTCGGCACGTCGCGGTGGTCTCGCGGGTTGGCGATCGGCGGACTGAGTTTGTTGGTGGTCGCCGTCGGGCGACACGGAGCCTGGGAGCAGTTGGGAACGCTCGCTGAGCCGGGGGCGTTTGCTCGCAAGTTCGCCGTGGCGGAGCGCTCGTTGGCGCTGATCCGCTGGTCCCCTTGGTTCGGGATTGGACGGGGCTGCTTTGTCGACGTCTACCCGTGGCTGGGCTCCACCGATTCGCGCGAGCTGCATACCCATCTCGAGAATCTCCCGGCCGCGTGGTTGGTCGAGCTGGGGGTACCGGTGGCGACGCTCGCCTTGCTTGGCGCCGTGGTGTGGCTGATCCTCGCTTGGCGGGGCACAAGTGCGCGAGCCCAGAGGGTGGCCATGCTCGGCCTTGTCGCGGTGGTGCTGCAAAATCTCGGGGACTTCAACCTGGCGTATCTCGGCGTTGGGGCGCCGGTCGTCGCGCTGGCGGGGGCGCTGAGCCCCACGGCTCGCCGTCATGCTTGGCACCGGTGGGGCCGAACCGTCGTCGCGGGCCAGCTGATGTTGGCCACCATCGTGGGGCTGACTTCGTACCGCGGGACATGGTCGTCGACCCAGCAGTGGAAACGCGACCATTGGCGAGACCCCGACCCGTCGGCGATCGCGACAGCCTTGCAGTGGCGTCCTCTCGACGGTGATTTGCATCTCGTGAAGGCTCGTCAGGCTGCACAACGGGGAGCGTGGGACGCCGCCGAGTCGGCCGCGCGTGTGGTGATGCGTACGCGAACCGATGCCGTAGAGGCGAGATTGTTGCTGGCCAGCGCCCTCGAGAGCCGAGGTGACCGCGTGGCGGCCGAGGCGACGTTGGCTTCGGCGATCGCTCATCTGCGAGCCCCGGTGAGTCCCGAACTGGCCCGCTATCTCGTCTCACAACAACCCGATCCGAATCACTTTGCCTCAGCCCTCCCCGAACCGTTGGTTCAATACGCGCCGTCGCTCGGCCGAGCTTTGTTGACGGTCGCGCCGGCGCATGCTGCCGCGCTCGCGAAACGCTGGGATGCGACGGCGCCCAACGACCCCGGAGCCTTGGCCCTGCGATGTCGTGCGGCGCTGGCCCGTCGCGAGCCCGCCTTGGCTTTGCATTTTGCCCGGTTGTACCGGGCGCGACGTCCCACCTCGGCTGCGGGGTATCTGCTCCAGGTTTCGGCCTTGCGGCAGTTTGAGCCTCGCCGCGGGGACGAGGCCTTGTCGCTGTTGCTCCACGCCCGACAAGTGGCGCTCGACGACCCCGGGTCGATCGAAGAGGCGCTGCTCTCCGCACTCGCTCGTCGCGGCCGGGTCGACGATGTCGTTTTGGTGCAGGAGATTGCCTCGTCGTTGCGCAACCGTGCGGCGTCCCCGGCCGTCCGGCGCCGCCGAGTCCAGTTAATTCAGCAAGCCCAGACCGCGCTGGTCGCCGACTAGCCGTTCGACGCAGCCATTCGGGAGTTCTCGAGCGCCAGATGCAGCCGCGGTGAAGACCGGACTGGGACGCCGGGCGATCCGCGGAGCCTCGGACTCGTCCGCGTTTGCTCGGGCCGGCGATGGCCGTATGTGACGCGTACATGCGACCGCGCGCTGCCAGCATCTTGGCCGATGCAGATGCCGTTTCTGTGGGCTTGCGTGGGGCTCGCCGCAGGACCGACGGACCCCTGCGTGTGCTTCGGGTGATGCCGCACTTGGCTAGCGGCGGGACCGAGCGCCAATGCTTGGAGATTCTCGAAGAGATCGCCGCGACGTACGATCGAACCGCGGTGGTCGTGGACCTGGCCTTGATCGGCGATCCACGCCTCGAAACCGTGCCGGCGCCGGATGGTCTGACCTTGCGTCCGCTGTACGCAGGTACGGGTCCCCGCGGGCTGTGGTGTTCGAGTCGCCGGCTGCAGTCGATCGCGTCCGAGTATCATTGCGTGCACGCCCTTTTGTGGCCAGCGGCGTACGTAGTCGCACTGGCTGGGGTCGGCGACGTGGCCACGATCGCCTCGTTGCACAGCTCTGCGCTTCCCTATCGCAACTGGCGTCGCACGCCGGATCGTTGGGTCTACGGCGCAATGCAGCGGGTGGCGTTCAACAGCGAGGCCGGGCGCGGCTGCTTGGCGGCGGCGATCGGCGCTCGACCCGAGCGCACGCTCGTCATTCCCAACGGAAAGCGGGCCTACGAAGGGCCGTGGCCCTCGCGTGGTGGGGTGGTGTGCCCGACTCGGCTGATGGAGCAAAAACGGCCGGATCTGCTCCTCGCAGCGCTCGAGGAGATGCCGACCGCGTCGCGCCCGTCGACCGTGTTCATCGGAACCGGAACAGATGGAGCCGCCTTCAAACGAGCCGCGCGGTCGCTCGCGCCCTGGGTGCGAGGCGATGGCGTCGTCTCGAATGCCATGGAACGAATGGCCGGCGCAGCGCTCGTCGCATCGCCGTCGGACTCGGAGGGCTCACCGAATGTGGTGCTCGAAGCGTGGGCGACCCGAACCTGCGTCGTGGCCAGTCGCGTGCCCGGCGTGCGCGAGCTGGTGCGGCATGGCGTGGACGGTTGGTTGGTGGACAACTCGCCCGAGGCGTGGGCTGACGCTCTGGCAACACTGCTCCACGATGATCAGCTGCGGGGCCGACTCGCGCAGGCCGGCCACGCCCGGGTGCAAACGGACTTCTCCCTCGCCAGCGCCGCCCAGCGGTGGGTGCAGCTGTATGCCGAGGTGAGCGGTTGGACCGACTTGTCGCGCGCGCCGGGCAAAAAAAAGGCGGGGACAATCGTCCCCGCCAGCGCGGCCTGACTCGCAGCCAGATGAGCGAACTCATCCAATGTTTTGCCCCACACTACGATCCAGTACCGCAAACGATCCGGCGGAGGCCGGCTCACGCCAAAGCGTGTGTCCGCGCCGGCTCCGCAGTTTCAAGCACGCTCGGAGTCTAGGGAAAACCGACGACGGCCACAACCGCCTCGCGGAACAAATGGCAACTCGCACCCCGATGCGAGGAGACCTGCAGCATCAATGGACGCAAGTTTCGGTCGACCATGCGGCATGTTTGCTTCGCGCGTGCACGTGCTCTCGCTCAACGCGGAGCTCGTCGAGTTTTTCCAAATTCGGTTCATCAAATGTTGAGCCGATGGGGCTCACTCGATGCAACGCCACCCGGCCCGATCTGAGATGCGCGGGACTCGGTGAGCGATGACCGGCCGCGCCACCGCTCGGGGGCGACTGCATACCGGGACCGGCTCGCCGTGAGCGTCGTGGGGGCTCGCCATGGCCAAGCCGCCGGACGGCCCGCGGCGGTCCGTCGAAAGCGGGGCTCGTTGGGTCCACCGTCCCCTTCGCCGCACGAGCCGCCGCGGCGCAGAAGCGGCCCGGAGGACGGGCTCCGCGAAGCTGCGCGAGGGGTCCGGCGAACGTCTCACGTTCGACGGGTCCGGCCGGGCTCGCCCGCTTTGCTTGGCGGCGAGGCGCTGTGGGCCGCCGTTTTGTACCTGACCACCGGGTTGGCCGGCGTGGTGCTCGCCTTCGCGGTCGGCTGGCCGCTGACCGGCTCCCGCTCGACCCTGTGGTGGATAGGCAATGGCCTGGCCGGGCTGGGCGGGTTGAGTTTTCTGCTCCTCGCACGTGCCCGGGGGCTGTTATCTGTCGGCTGGCCCGGCCTGTGCTTCGTCCTCGTGTTCGGGTTGTTTCATTTCGCCAGTCTCGGAGAGCACCCACGAGGTTGGTATGCGCCGGCGTTGCGCGAGGTTGCCTGGCTGCTCTGCGCATGCTCGTTGCTGGGGTGGATGTGCGGGTACGCAATCGGCCGTGGCGCGCAACGGGTGAGGCGCGATCCGTTGGTTCGATTCGCAGGGGGGCGTCTCGAGCCGCGCGACGCGAGGGTCGTGGCCTGGCTCGGGGCGCTCATGTTCGCGGCTGGCCTCGGGATGCAATACGCATTGGTGCGCGGCCACGGGCTCTCTCAGTTCTTCGAGATGGGGTACATGGAGGTGCGCCACGCCACCGCGGCCAGTTCGGGCAACCCGCTGAGCTACCTGTACAGCCTGGGCCAACTGGTGTGCACGGTCGGGGTCACGTTGACGGCGTGCGCCACCTCGCTGGGTCGCGTTCATGGTTTCCCGCGGCGCTGGTTCGTGGCCTTGGTGTTCAGCTACGCGGCGTGTCTGCTTGCGCTGGGCGATCGTAGTGAGGTGTTGGTCGTCGTATTTCCGGTGTTGCTAGTCCGGCACTACTACGTCAAGCCGTTTCGGCTCGGGCACGCGGTGGCGATTGTGCTCGTGGTGGCGATGGCGTTCACTGGCGCGAGCATCTATCGCGGCTCGAAACGGGTCGAGGACTTCGCCGCCGCGGCGCTCGATCCGTCCGAGCTGACCCGCGGCATGGACGAAGCCGGCTACACCTTCGACACGGTCGTGCGCTCAATGGTGCTCGTCCCAGACCGCCATCCCTACTTCGCCGGACGAACGTACCTCGATGCGTTCGCGCGAGCTTGGCCCAACGTGACGTTGACTCCGCGCCGTTGGGGATTTGTGTCCTCGGAATGGGTCACCCGCGAGACCGCGCCTCGGATGCACGCTAAAGGCGAGGGATTGGCCTTTTCCATCGTGGCCGAGGCGTACATCAACTTCGGGCTTTGGGGGACGCCGCTGGTGTTGGGCTTGATCGGTTGGCTTCACGCGCGAGGCGAACGGGTCTTGGCTGGACCGCGGATCGCGTTGGTCTCGGTGGTGGTCTATGTGCTGTGCGAGATCGCGTTGCTCTTGCACGTGCGCAACACCGTGGTGATGTACCTGCGCGGGGCGATTTGGATGGTGGTGTTGGCGTTGCCGGTGCTGCTGGTGGTCGCCGTCAGTCGCTGGACCCGTCGCCATGCGTTGTCGCAGCCGGCTTCAGCCCGTCTGGCTTCCCGGTCGGTCGAGTGGCCTCGGCCCGCTCGCCGCACGCAGAGCTCGTCGGGGCGAGTCGCTCAGCTGGCCTCGAGCAGCGAGTCGTAGACGGCCAGTACCCGCTGTGCGACCTGTTCGTTGGTGTACCCGGACTCGACCTTGGCGCGGGCCGCCCGACCGAGCATCTCGCGTTGGTCCTTGTCGGCGATCAGCTGGTCGATGGCATCCGCCAACGCGACCGAGTCGCGGGGGGGGACCAACAGTCCGTGCTTGCCATGCACAACGAAGTCGCGGCAGCCGGGGGCGTCGGTGGTCACTAAGGCGCAGCCGCAAGCGGCTGCTTCGAGCAACGCGCGAGGCATGCCCTCGCGGTAGGACGGCAGGCAGAATACGTCCGCTTGACGCAGCACCTCACTCATGTCCTCCCGATGCCCCCACAGCTCAACGTCGCCTTCGCTGGCCCAACGGTCTAGGCTGGCGCGCGGTACCTGCCGGGGATTGTGCCGATCGGGTCCGCCCACGAGCGCGAAGCGGGCCGAGGTCCCTCGGCGGCGAAGCATGCGGGCAGCCTCGACGAACTCACCGACGCCCTTGTCCCAGAGGAGTCGCGACGCGCACACGATCGTCAGCGGCTCCGTGTCGCGCCTCGCCGGGACGGTGAAGCGACGCGTGTCGACACCAGAACCCGCGATGAGGGAAGTCCGGGCCGCGTCGACGACGTGGCGAATCGACAGCTCGTGGAGGTCATCGCGGTTTTGTACGATGACGTGCGAGCGGGGGTGAGCAAAGGCCACGCGAAACGCCTGCGACACGGCCCAGCGCAACGCGCTGGCCGTGGCGCCGTCGTACAAAAACGTGTAGCCCAACCCGGTGATACTGCCCACGACGGCCGTGTCTGGGTGCAGTCGGACAATTGGACCCGCACTGGCGATCACCCGCGGCGTGAACAAATGCACGAGATCGGGTCGGACGCGTCGCAGCAAGCTGAGCACGTCGACGGCGGCGCGGAGCTCTCGTCGGGGCCCTTGAGGACGGCGAGATAGCGACAAGGTGTGGTGATGGAGCCGCTCGTGTTGCAACGAGCCGCGGGGCGAACCCGCCGGCGCGCCCACGTGCAGCTCGTACCCTTGCTCCAAGGCGGCGCGAGCGATGGGCAGACGGTGGGAGGCGAACGTCGTACCCGGGAGGAGCAACAGCTTGCGTCGCACGAGGACGCGAGCGTAACGCAAGCGGTATCGAGCTGCACGTCGACGTGGGGTTCAAAACGCAAAAACCCGCGGACGCCGAAGTCCGCGGGTTTGGGCGGCCGCGTGGCGAGGGGCTACTTACCTTCCTCTTGGAACTTCTTGATAAGCTCCTCTTGGATCGAGCTGGGCACGCGGGCGTAGCTGTGGAACTCCATCGAGTACTCCGCTTTGCCCTGCGTGGCACTGCGTAGCTCGTTGGAGTAGCCGAACATCTCGGACATCGGCACGAGTGCGTCAATGGTGGTGGTGCCGTGCTGCGCATCGGAACCGGAGATGTTCCCGCGCCGGCGGATCAGACTGGCTTGTACCGTGCCCTGGAACTCCTCAGGCGTGGCGGCTTGCACCTTCATCACCGGTTCGAGCACGACGGGCCCGGCCTTGCGCATGGTCTCGCGAAACGCTGAGCGGGACGCCAACTGGAACGCCATGTCGCTCGAGTCGACCGGGTGAAACTGGCCGTCGCTGATCTCCATCTCGATGCCGGTCACCGGAAATCCGATCAACACCCCCTTGTCCATCGCCGACTTGAATCCGTTGTCGCACGACGGGATGTACTCGCGGGGGATGGCACCACCGGAGATGCTGTCGACGAAGTTGTAGTGCTGCTGTTCCGCGTCGTCCGGGATGGGCCGCATCTCGCCTGCGACGCGCGCGTACTGTCCCGAGCCACCCGTTTGTTTCTTGTGGGTGTAGTTGAACGGGATCGGCTTGGTCACCGTCTCGCGGTATGCCACTTGCGGCGCACCGACGATGGTGTCGACTTTGTACTCGCGCCGCATCCGCTCGATGTACACGTCGAGGTGCAGCTCGCCCATGCCGGCGATGATGGTCTCCCCCGACTCCTCGTCGCGACGCACGCGAAAGGTCGGGTCCTCTTTGGAGAAGCGGTTGAGCGCTTTCGAGAAGTTGCCCTGGCCGCCTTTGTCTTTGGGCTCGATCGCGTAGTGAATCACCGGGTCGGGCACGAACATCGAGCGCATCGAGTAGCGACGCTCACTACCGATGAACGTATCGCCGCTGGCACAGTCGACGCCGAACAGCGCCACGATGTCACCCGCCTCGCCGACTTCAATGTCCTCCATGTTGTCGGAGTGCATTCGGACCAAACGACCCACTTTGACCTTCTTGTTGGTCGACGCGTTGTAGATGGTGTCGCCCTTGGTCAGCTTGCCTTGGTAGACGCGGAGGTAGGTCAGCTGCCCGTAGCGCCCGTCTTCGAGCTTGAACGCGAGGGCGCACAGTGGCTTGTCGTTGTCGCTTTCGAGAACGACTTTGTTTTCGTTGTCGTCGAGATCGAAGGCCTCGTTGCGAATCTCCGTGGGGTTGGGCAAGAACGAAGTGACCGCGTCAAGCAGCACCTGCACGCCTTTGTTCTTGTAGGCGGACCCGCAGTAGACCGGCGTCATCGCCATGTCGAGCGTCGCGCGCCGGATGATGGGACGCATTTGTTCCGCCGTGACGCCGTCGATGTCGCCCTCGAGGAACTTCTCCATCAACTCGTCATCGAAGTCGGCTACGGCCTCGACCAGCTTGGCGCGGTACTCGTCCACCGCGTCTTTGAGCTCTTCGGGGCAGGGTTCACGGCGCACGGTCTCCCCGTTGTCGCCATCGAAGTAGCAGGCCTCGCGCGTGAGCAGGTCGACCACGCCTTCGAACTGGTCCTCGGCCCCGATGGGGTAAGTCACGATCACCGCGTTGTGGCCGAGCTTTTCGCGCAACTGATTGGTCACGTTGAACGGATCGGCGCCGGAGCGGTCCATTTTGTTGATGAACGCGATGCGGGGCACGTTGTAGCGCCGCATCTGCCGGTCCACTGTGATCGACTGGCTTTGCACCCCACTCACCGAGCACAGCACCAAGATCGCACCGTCGAGCACGCTCAGCGCCCGCTCGACCTCGATGGTGAAGTCGACGTGTCCGGGGGTATCGATGATGTTGATCTCGGTCTCGCCCCAGCTGACGTGCGTCGCGGCGGACTGAATCGTGATGCCGCGCTCGCGCTCGAGCTCCATCGAGTCCATCGTGGCGCCCACACCCGACTTGCCCTTCACCTCCTCGATCTTGTGGATCATCCCGGTGTAAAAGAGGATGCGCTCGGTGAGCGTGGTCTTGCCCGAGTCGATGTGGGCGGAGATTCCGATGTTGCGGGTTTTGGCGAGATCCATGGTTGGTGTTCCGATTGGAGTGCGAACTGTGTTCGCGCCCGGGGACGCGCGGTGACTCGCTTAATGCAGGCGGTGCCCGAGCAAAAGTCCTAGTTTGTGGACGCTTGTCGGGCGGGCGCTGGGTTGGCGTTCGCGGTCGAAAAGGTCGTTGAGAGGGCCTAGAGGGCGCGGAGAATGCCACAGACCGCGCGCGTTGCAAGCATCGCGTGCACGCGGCGCGACCGACGACAATGCGCTCGATCGGTGCGCGCGCCGAGGTTGCTCGCCGAGCGGCAGCGCGAGGGGCCAGACGCTCCGCGGTGCCCGATCGGGACCGGATCGCCGACCCGGTCCGCCGCGAAATGCGCAGTCGCGCCTCAATCGGCGATGGCTCTCCAAAGGCGTCCTCGTGGCGTTGCTGCGACAGGACTAGTGGAGCGCCTGGTACCGCGCGACCACGCCCTCGACGGTGAACCCGAACTGGCGGGCGAGCTCGTCGGCGGGCGCCGACGCCCCGAAGTGATCGATCCCGATCGAGGCGCTCGCGTAGCGGGACCAGCCGAGGGTGGTGCCCGCCTCGATCGACAAACGTCGGGTGAGCGCAGGCGGGAGGACCTCGTCGCGGTAGCTTTGGGGCTGGGCGTCGAACGCCTCCCAGCACGGCATGGACACCACGCGCACGTGGGTACCCGCCGCCGCCAGTTCGCGTTGAGCGAGCAGCGCCAGCGAGACTTCAGAGCCGCTGGCGATCAGGATCCCGTCGAGGGGTCCGTCCGCTTCGGACAGGACGTACGCGCCGCACGAGATGTCCTCGCGCGAGTGGGGCAAAATCGGCAGGTTCTGGCGCGACACGAGGATGGCTGTGGGCCCATCCCCGGTTTTCCGAGTGAGCCCGAGGCGCCACGCCGCGGCGGTTTCCCGTGCATCGGCGGGCCGCACCACGTGCAGGTTGGGGATCAGCCGCAAGCTCATGGTGTGCTCGATGGGCTGGTGCGTGGGTCCGTCTTCCCCCAGGTAAAAGCTGTCGTGGCTAAACACGTGCACCACCGGGAGCTTCATCAACGCGGCGAGTCGCACCGCGCCGCGCATGAAGTCGCTGAACACGAGAAACGTGGCGTCGAACGGCCGCAGGCCCCCGTGCGCTGCGATCCCGTTGCAGATGGCTCCCATCCCGTGCTCGCGTACGCCAAAGAACATCGCCCGGCCACCAGGCACGGTCGCACTTTGGGCGGCGATCTCCGGCATCCCCACGCCGTTGCTGCCGGTGAGGTCGGCGGACCCGCCAATGAAGCCGGGGTGGACGTGGGCGAGTGCGGCGACGATCTTCGCGCCGGCTTTGCGGGTTGCGATCGGTTGGTCGTCGGCCGAAAACGATGGAATGGCGGCGAGTACGTCGCCGGGCAGCTCACCGGCCATGACGGTTTCGAACTCGGCGCCAAGCTGAGGATGGGCGGCACGGTAGGCCGCGAACGCGGCTTCCCAGCGCTGGCGGCGTTCGATGCTGGTTTGGCGCAACGCGGCGAAGCCTTGTCGCACCTCTTCGGGCACGTGGAACGGTTCGCTCGGCCAGCCCATTGCCCGCTTTGCCGCGTCGACTTCGGTCGCGCCGAGTGGGGCGCCGTGGGTCTTGGCGGTGCCCGCGAGGGTGGGGGCGCCGTGACCGATCACCGTACGACAGGCGATGAGCGAGGGCTTGGTGGCCTCGGACTTGGCCGCCATGATCGCGTCGGTGATCGCTTCCGCATCGTGTCCGTCCACGCGCTGGACGTGCCAGCCGTAGGCGACGAATCGGGCGAGCACGTCCTCGCTGAACGACAGATCGGTCTTGCCGTCGATGGAGATCTCATTGTCATCGTAGAGATAGACGAGCTTACCCAGGCCGAGATGCCCGGCCAAACTCGCCGCTTCGGCTGCCACCCCCTCCATGAGGTCGCCATCGCTGACGATGGCGTAGGTGTGGTGGTCGACGATCGCGTGGCCGGGCTGGTTGTACCGGTCGGCCAACACGCGTTCGGCGATCGCCATCCCCACGCCAGCGGCGAATCCGGTGCCGAGGGGCCCGGTGGTCACCTCTACGCCCGCGGTGTGACCGAACTCCGGGTGGCCTGGCGTCTTGGAGTTCCACTGGCGAAACGCCTGCAAGTCCTCGAGGGAGAGGTCGTAGCCCGACAGGTGCAGCAGCGCGTACAACAGCATGGAGCCGTGCCCGGCGGACAGCACGAAGCGATCGCGGTCGATCCACTCCGGTGCGGTCGGGTCGTGGTCGAGAAAACGGGTCCACAGCGTGGTGGCCATGTGGGCGGCACCCATCGGCATACCGGGGTGGCCCGACTTGGCCTGTTCGACGGCGTCCATCGCTAAGCCCTTGATGGTCTTGACGGCTTGCTCGAAGAACACGGGGTCGACGGGACGAGGCGCGAGGTCGCTGGACATCGCCCGCTGCCTAGCACGAAGCTGGGCCGATCGGGACGGGTCCCGCGGCCACGCCGGTCGGTCGGTCTGGCGTCGCATCAGCGGTGGTGTCGACGTCACGCCGGCGGTCGAATGCCGGCGCACCCTGGATCGCGCGAAGCGCGAAGCTCCGGGCGCCGGCGCATGGCCGCTTGCTTGAATTGCTGGGTCCCGGCCAGGCGCGTGGCTTGCCAGCGGAGGAGCCCCCGATCGATGCTGTGTCGGATGTCCGCCGCGCTCGAGCACGAGATCTTGGCCATCGCCGCCGCCGCAGAGCCCCGTGGCGCGTCGATGGGGGAGATCGTCGACCGTCTGGCGGTCGCCGGCCACGGTGACGAGTTGGTGGAGGCGGTCGTGTGGCAGTTGCTCGAGAGTCGTTACTTGACCTTGTCGGGGTACGTGCAACGGCGCTTGCGGCAACGGGACCGGCGCGGGGTGGCCCGCGAGCGACGCAGCTATGAGTTCACGCTGGTCCCGTGGTCGCCTGAGCGTGACGGCCGGACCGAGTCAACGTAGACCGAGCATCGTGGACGGTCAGCGTTCCGAACGTCCGAAGCGCACGACGGACCCCTTTGCGTCCTGGTTGCCGCCGCGACCGGACGGCGATCCGTTGCGGCTGCTGCTCGCGCCGATGGACGGGGTGACGGAGCACGTTCATCGAGCATTGATCAGCGAACTGAATCCGGTCGATACGACCTTGGATCGGCGGCTGAGCGCCGTGGACGTTTGCGTTAGCGAGTTCGTGCGGGTGACCGACCATGTGGTCCCGGTCGCCGTGTTGTGGCGGCACTGTCCGGAGTTGCGCGCCGGCGGCATGACGCGATCGGGGGTGCCGGTCTTCGTGCAGCTGCTCGGCAGCGCCCCGGTTGAGTTGGCGGCCACGGCACGGCGAGCGGTCGAACTCGGCGCTCGCGGGATCGATCTCAACTTTGGCTGTCCCGCGAAAACGGTCAACCGCCACGATGGGGGGGCGACGTTGTTGCGAGCCCCCTCGCGGGTCGAGCGGATCACAGCCGCGGTGCGAGCCGCCGTGCCGCCCGAGTTACCAGTCACGGTGAAGATCCGTGTGGGCTGGGACTCGAGTGACCCGGTCGAGTCGCTGGCCGCGGCCGCGGAACAAGGCGGGGCGGCGTGGCTCACCATTCACGGCCGGACCCGTGCGCAGGGCTATCGACCGCCGGTGGACTGGCCCGCGATTGGGCGGGCCGCAGCCGCGGTCCAGATCCCGGTGGTCGCCAATGGCGACTTGCACACCCCGCAGGACGTCGCGCAGTGTCGCTATCTGACCGGGTGTGCTGCGTTCATGGTCGGACGTGGGATCATGGCCGCGCCCAACTGGTTTCGCTGGGTTCGCGGACTCGACAGCGGCCCACCCGATCTACCGGGCCTGTGCTCGGTCTGGCGGCGCTACGCCGCGCAATTGCGCGACTCGGGAGCTTCGGGTCGCAGCGCGTTGTGCCGCCTCAAGCAATGGCTGCGCATGGCGGCCGCGCAACGGACCGATGTGGTCGCGTTGTTCGATCGGGTCAAACGGGAGATGGACGTGGACGCCGTCCTGAACGTGGTCGCGGCCCTCGAGTGCCGTCGCCGCTCGTCGCAGCTGACGATCTCTGCGTCGGCTAGCCCCGGCGCGCCGGCGGGATAGAGCCCGGGGGCCGACAATCCGGGGGCTCGCGCAGCACCAAGCTCTCTGCGTTTCGTTGGGTCTCCCACGTGGTGCCCACGGCCAGGGCTTGGTCCGCCATACGGTTGCGAACCATGGCGGCGGCCGGGCCACGCGCGGGCACCGGATGCTCGACCGGCTTTTTGCGGATCAACACCGGGTGGGCCTCGGCGGTCTCGATGCAGGCTCGCCGCCCCTCGTGCCGCCACGCGATCCGAAGGATCGCCGACTGGCGGGGAATGGGCTCGGTGTTCTCGAACAAGAAATTGCCGAGCGAGTAGGCGACAAGCCCGGACTCGAAGCGCTCGATGGCCTGCAGCACGTGTGGATGGTGGCCGATGACCAAGTCGGCCCCCGCACGCACCAAATCGTGCGCGGCTTGCTGTTGGGACAGCGAGGGCTCTTCGGCGTACTCCGTGCCCCAGTGCACCGAGACGATCAGCACGTCGTGGTCTTCGCGTCCGCGACTGAGGAGGGGTCCGAGTTCGTCGGCGAGTTCGCGGGTGCGAACGACGGGCGGCTGCGGCCCGAACGGGCGAGCGGGGGCGTTGCGAACGGTGGTGACCGCGACCAAGCCGATCCGCCAACCCTGACGCTCGACCGTCTCCAGGCGAACCGCGGGTCCGTGGAGTTGGGCGCGGCCCGCCGCGGTGATGCCAAGGTTCTCGAGGAGTCGGGGGGTTTCGAGCAGCCCGCGTTCACGCAGGTCGAAGGCATGATTGTTGGCGACTGACACCACGTTGACGCCAGCCACGCGCAACAGCTGGGCCATTTCGAGAGAGGCACCGAACCGGAACCGAGCGCCGATCGGCGAGCGAGTCGGCAGGTGCTCGACCACGGGGGTCTCGAGATTGGCAAACACGACGTCGGCGGCCAGCAGCGGACGTACGTAGACGAACGGATCGATGCCCCGAACGGCGATAGGGTCGAAGCCGTCTTCTCGGTAGCGGCCAAAGATCACGTCGCCCACGAACGACATCTCGAGCCGCGGTTCGCGTGTTCGAGGGACCCGGTCTTCGTGGACCGGGTTGTCGAGCGAGTCAGCGAGTGCGCCGTACTCGGCCGGCAACGGATACGCGCGACTGCATTGGTCGAGGAGCCACGGGAACTCGCTGTCACGCCGTTCGAGCCCCAGACGCACGCAGGTGGCGGCTTTGACGCTGGTCTCGCGAACGCACCGCTGATGATCGTCCTCCCGGGTCAACTTGAGCTCGTGGAGCCGAAGCCGACGCTGAGCCGCGTCGAGCTCGGTCGCCTCGTAGAACGCTCGCGCCGCGTCCAGCATCTCGGCGCAGGCGGTTGCGGCGTCGACCGGCGGGAGTCCGGCCATCTGGGGGTCCATGCGCTGCTTGAGTTGACGGGCCCGAGCGTTCCAGTCGGGCTGATTGCCCGCGCTCGCCGGGTCGGGGTTCGCCACCCTAGGGGTCGTCTGCGGGTCCGGCACTGATGGGTCCGCGGCCGCCGGCGCGCCTGCGGCCGGCGGAGTCGGACTGGCGGGGGGTGGGCTCGGGCTCGCGGGGCCCACGGCGCTATCCGGCACGACGCTGGGCGTCGACTGGCTGCACTGGGCCGAGCCGATCAGCGCGGCTGCGATCCCGAGGGCCATGGCGCCGCGGTGGCGGACCGCGTCGGCCCCCACTCCGGCGTGGGCGCGGTGGGTGGTCACCAACGCCAATCCTAGCTTGGTTGGCGGCGTGTGTGGGGTCAACCGTGAAGGGTCCCCCGAATCGCCGCCCCCGCCGTGAGCCGGCGACGCCGTGGGCCGAAGGTTCGGCGATGCCACCGCGTTCGCTGCAGTTGGGATCCGGTGCGGCCGGCGGTCCGGGGGCAGCCATCGGCGAAGAACATCACCCGAAGCGAACCCCTCAGCGGACCGGAGGTTCTCGCGGCGGCCCGGTGGGCTTGATTTCGAACTGGCCTGCGGGCTCTCAGGATCTCACGCACCACGTACGCATGATCAGCATCGTCGGCATGGTTATGGTGATCGGCTGCGTGCTCGGCGGGTACGTCATGCACCATGGTGACGTGGGGGTGCTCGTGCAGGTGCACGAATACATCATCATCTTCGGCGCCGCGATCGGTTCCATGCTCGTCGCCACGCCGATGACGGTCATCAAAGGGATGGTCGCGCAGGCCAAAGGCGTGCTCGGTCATCGACCAGGCAAGCAAGACTACATCGACTTGTTGACGTTGATGTTTGAGATGTTCCAAATCGCTCAGCGCTCGGGCTTGCTGGGTTGGGAGGAGCACATCAACGAGCCGGAGAAGAGCAAGCTGTTCTCGAAGTACGCGAGTTTTCTCAAAAACCACCATGCCGTCGAGTTCATGACCGACACGATGAAAGTAATCGTTTCCGGGTCGGCGGAGCCCCACGACCTTGAGGGGTTGATGGACGCCGATCTCGATACGCAGCACGGCGAGCACGCGATGCCACCGGCGGCTTTGACCGCCGTCTCGGATTCGATGCCAGGCCTCGGCATCGTGGCCGCCGTGTTGGGCATCATCACGACGATGGGTGCCATCGACGGCCCGCCGTCGGTCATCGGCATGAACGTGGCCTCCGCGTTGGTGGGAACGTTTGTCGGGATTTTGGCCTCGTACGGCTTCATGGGTCCCTACGCCAAGGCCATGGAGGCGTTCGCCGGCGAGGAAGCCAAGTACGTCGAGTGCATCAAGTGGGGCCTGTTGGCCCACGTCAAGGGCGTCAACCCGGGCATCGCGGTCGAGTTTGCTCGACGTTCGGTGCCCACGGCCGCACGGCCGACCTTCGAGGAAGTCGAGACCGCGTGTCGCAACGCTAAGAGCTCGGGCTAGCCATGAGTGCCGAAGGCGAAGAACGCCCGATAATCATCGTCAAGAAGAAGGGCCACGGTGGGCATGGACACCACGGTGGCTCGTGGAAGGTGGCCATCGCCGACTTGATGACCGCAATGATGGCTCTGTTTATGGTGCTGTGGCTGATCGGCCAAAGCCCCAAGACCCGGTCTTCGGTGGGGGCGTACTTCCGCGACCCCATGGGCTTGGCCGGGGGGGGCAACACCGAAAACTCGACCGGACCACACAGCGGCGGTGCTTCGTTTCACTCCGGGGGAAACACGGCGATCAACCCCGAGATGGGGTTCACCGCCGGTCGGGTCGACCTCGAGACGGGAATGGCGAAGCTGGGGCGCCCCGATTTGCTAGAGTTGTCTCGGGCGCGAGAACGCCTGGCGCAGGCGCTGATGGCCCTTCGCATGGATACCTGGTCGCGCCATGTGGAGCTGACGTCGGTCGACGAAGGGCTGCGCATCGAGGTTCAAGACGATTTCCAAGACTCGCTGTTCGTCTCCGGATCGACGAAGATCAACCCCAAGGCCGAGTCAGTATTGATCGCGATCGCGGAAGAACTGGGTGCGTTGCCGAATCGCGTGGTCATCGAGGGCCACACCGACGCGGCGCCGACCGGCAAGCGCAGTCGCGTGAGCAACTGGGAGATTTCCACCCAACGCGCCAACTCGGCCCGCCGGTTCTTGCTGGCCCACGGCCTGCGGCGCGACCAGGTCTCGGAGGTCCGCGGCTACGCGTCGCAGCGCCTGCGGCTGTGGCATGAGCCGGACAACCCGCGCAACCGCCGGATCTCGGTGTTGGTGTTGCTCGAACGTGGCGCGAAAAAGGTCGGTCACGGCGACCCGAAGCAGGCCCATCCGTTGCTCGAGCGGCTGCAGAACCTGGACTATCGCAATCAATCGCTGGGCAACGAGCTCGAGCTGGCCCCCGGGGGCACCGTGCTGCCGGCCGTGCCCCCTGACGGGGGGTCGATCGCCGGGCCGACCCCCGCGGTGCCGGGAGAGGCGGGGCCGGACGATTCGAAGTAGTCGGTGGCGGTCGCGGGATCTGATCGGATGCTGGCGCATCGTCGAGCCGAGCCCGCGCTCGGCTGGCATCGGCTCGCTACCCGACCGGATCGGTGTTGGGGGTCGACTGCGGCTCACAGCCCCAGCGGAAGTTGTCGATGAACACGTAGCTGTCCAAGATCGGGTCGGCGAGGTCGAAGACCGCGAACACCATCGTGATCTCCTCGCCTTCCTCGACGCCCATCGTCGTTGTCAGCCACGCCGTCCCGGCGCGATACTGCATACAGGTGCCGTGCAGCTCTTCTGCGACGCAGCCGCCGGGTACGTTGCACTCGTCGTCGACCTCGTAGCCCCAGGTTCCGCCGTTGGGGTTGGGTACGTCCCGGTAGTCTAGGAATCCAGCGTTGACGGAGATCGGGTTGCCGTCTTTGTCGAAGGAAATGTTCCCGGTCCAGTTCCGCGACTCCATCCAGCCGATGTACATGTCGTTGTACGCCGAGCCCCAGTAGTAGGGGTACTCGGTGGAGAAGAACGCGAAGTCGTAGGCCACCGAGATCACCGTGGAGGGCACCGTCGCCGTGAAGCGCATTTCGGTGTAGTCGCTCGCCAAACGGCCCGCCTCCCATTGCTCTTGGAGGGTGTTTGAGCAATCGCCGGTGCCGATCAGCGAGGGGTCATCGGCGCAGTCGTCAGCACCCGTCGGGTCGACCTGCGTGACGTCGATGGGCTCGGGCAGCTGGTTCGGCGGCATGTTCCACTCGCCGCCCAGGTCATCGTTGCACTCGTACGGATTGTTGGGGATCTCGTTGCCGGCGTTATCGAGGTCGGCGATGAAGCCCGACCCGAGCACCGCGTATTTGTCGCCTTCGGTGGGGTCCCAGGTGTTCGTATCGCCGAATCTGTCACGCACCCCCATGGCATCGGGGCTGCCCGTCGTTTCGCCATTGACCTGAGGCTCGCCGGGGCAGTTGAGACCGATGGCGTGAAACAGATCGTCGTCCATATCGTCGCACGGGACGTGCTCGGGAATATCGCACTCGCCCGTGCCGGCGTCGTCATCTGGTGGGTCGTCCGCCTCTGGGAGCTCGCCGATGTCCCACTTGGTGCCGTCGTCGTTCTCGTCATCGTCATCGTCGTCATCGTCGTCGTCATCGTCATCGTCATC
>QKPP01000218.1:0-19888 GCA_006508105.1 Myxococcales bacterium FL481
GAGTCGGGGCCTCGGCGACGTTCGAGGTCCGGCGATCTGGGCCCGCACACCCGCTTTGTTGAGTGCTTGGCGATGCCAGGGGTAAATCGGACGGTCGTCCAGACAACCCGCGGTGATGTCTTGCGGGCTACAAAAGAAGCGAATGTGCAGATGATCGTCGTGGGGGAACCGCGGTTGGCAGGTCACCTCGGCAAAACGGGAGACAATCCACGCGGGCGCGCGGTGGTCCTGGGCGTGCTCCAAGAGCATGGTGCGCAGATGTTCGACGATGTAGATGCGCTGGATCGGGGCCCCGGTGTCTGCGAGGAGGGCCTCGACGAACTGCCACGTCCGCGCTACGTCGATCCGCACGGGAATGTCATCCTCGGCGGTCGCCAGGTCTCGATAGTCAACGCCCGTGCCGTCGGGCTCTAGCGGCACTGCGTGGCCCGGCCGCGGGTGTCCCTCGGCGTCGAGCAAGTAGAAGAGCACGTCGACATCGCGACCGCTGCGGTGCGTCGCGTGTCCCGGTATATCGCCGCCTTGGGCCGCGGCGATGTCGTTGATCGTCACTTCGCCCCCCGGTGAGCGTCGATCGACGGCGGCGGCGGCTCGTACAAGCGCTTGGACCAACTCCACGGTGCCATAGCGCCGGTCGGGGTGCTTGCGGGGATTGTGGCGGAACCCCGGGCCGTGGGCGGGCAGAGCAAGGCCTCCTTGCAGTGAGCCTTCGACCCCGCTGCCCAGTGACGTGGACTGGGCCGGGTCGGCGGCGAGGACTTGTGCGACAGCATCGGCTTGGGCCGAGTCGGCGGGCCGCGGGTCTTCCGACGCGTGGCGAGGCGGCGACGTCGTCGCGTTGGGTGCGGAGCGACGCTCAGTCGCGGGCAACGGCGGCGATGGTGAGTCGCTGAGCTCGCTCGCGGGCGCTGGAGGCGGCGGCGAGTGGCTAGGCTCGCCAGCACAGGCGAACACAGCGGCGAGGACGAGCGCGAAGGGCCGGGCGAGCACGAGTAGAGTGTCAACGGCGCCGCGGGGGGGAGCAAGCGGGGCCGATGCGGATGAGGTGTCGGCCCAGGTCGCGTTTTTGTCGGCGACGCTAGCGGATCGGCGTCACGTCGTGCGCCGGTGCCCCGGCGAAGGATTGGCGCAACTGTCGGTCGCGCTCGCCGAGTTCGGCGATGCGCGCCAAGATGAGCCGCGACGCCCGGAGATCCACCACGGGGCGCGGCTCCTCGGCGCGCAAGGCCTCCAGGTCGACTGGCTCGCCGAAGACCACGACGATTCGTTCGTCGACCCGCGGTGGACGGCGGCGGTTGGCCACGACTTGCGATCGCAACGAGTTGGTCGGGCCGTTGATCCACACGGGCAGCACCGTCGCGCCCGAGCGCAGCGCAACTCGCCCGACTCCGGGTTGGGCCCGCATCAACTCGTAGGGATCCGGCCCTTTGCCGCGCGTCCCCTCGGGATGCATCCCCACCAGGGTCTTCGGGGTGCGCAGTTGATCGACGATGAGGTCAACCGACAACTTGTTGAGCTCGGCGCGCGACTTTTGGCGAAACATCGGGGGAAACATCGCGCCGCCACCCATGATGAGGTTGATCACCAAGCCGACCAAGCTCTCGTAGAAGTAGTTCGAGCGCACCGGAAACAGCTTGCGGGTCGCAAATTCGACGTGGTTGCGCACCAGGATGGTCGAGATGATGTAGAGATCGAAAAACGAGCGATGATTCGCGCACAGCAACACACCGCGGTCGTCGGGGACTCGGCGCGCGATGTCTAGCCCCTCGATGTGGAGGAGCTCGTTGACGCAGCCGCGAACGAACGCGCTGCCAAACCATCGTTGCCACTGAATCTGAATCCGTTTGGGCAGCGGGCGCAGGTTGATCCACGCGCAAACGGCCACGCATATGCGTTCGACGAGGCTCAGGTCAGGGGCTCGAAGGTGGTGGCGAGAGGAAGGAGGCGTGGCCGGCATAACGAACCGCCACCGGGCGGGCGGGGACGGTATCGAATGCGATGTGCTGCGTGCAACCGCGGTTGGGGGTCCACGGGGACGCGAGTGCCGGGCCGGTTGGTTGCGGGAGCGCCGACCGGGGCGGATTCCCTCCGAAACTCCGCCGGCGCAACGATCGAGCTCGCTGCACCCGGCTGCTACCGGCGAGCTCGCTGCTGCCGCAGATCTGGAGGCCACGGATTCCAGCCTGGCTGCACCTCGGGCGCGGCGGCATGCCCTGGCTCGACCCGGGGCGACTTGACGTCGCTGCTAAGACGACGAGGACGAGTCCCCGCCGTCGATGCGGGTACCCACGACATCGAAGTGCGAGCGACAGTCGATGGTCTCGTCGCCTAGCTCACCGGACACCCGCTGCCAGTAGTCGGCGTGGAATCGGGGGGCCGGTGGGCGCTCGAGTTGGCCCTCGGCGCGCGACAGCGACTGCAACGTCACGGCCGCGGCGGCCTCGGTTTGGACCGCGGTCACGACGAAGCTGCCATTCGCGTCCACCGATCCGGTCAAGCGGATCTCCTCGACCGGCGTGAGCCACAGCAGCTGGCCATCGGCTTGGATAACCTCGATGCGCGCGTCTTCGGGCTGATTGAGGGTCTCGAGCTCGCAGATGGCAACCGACCCGTGCGCATCGCTGATGGTGGGACAGTTGCAGTCGATGCGCTCGGACTCGAGTCGGTAGACGCCGGACCACGTGTCGCCGACGGCGTTGCCCTGTTCTTGTCCGAGGTCCTCGAGTACGTCGGGATCGAGCGGGTCGCGAGCGTCGGGGCGGGGCCCGCAGGCGAAGGCCAGCATCGCGCACGCAATTGGGCCGCGCATCGGTTCATAGTAGCTCGGGCGATGAGAGCCGCCCACTGCCGGCATGCGCGCCACCCCGGCGCGGGAGCGGCGTGGCTTCTTAGGGGGGGGGACGGCGTGTCGAAAGGCCTCAGGCGGGTGCGCCGTGCTCGGCGAGATACGCGGCGATCCTCTCCGCCTGCTGGTGATCGAGCACCTGCTTGCCGTCGACCGTGCGCTGTTGCAGGTCCTCCACCAGTTCGTCGATGCTGACGATCGGCACGAGTTCGACTTGGAGCTCGTCGCGAAGCTCGACCAGGGTCCGCCGGCCGGATGGCCCCTTTTCCTGGCGATCGACCGCGACGATGACCCCAGAGATTGCGACGTCGGCGGCGCCACGCAACAACGCCACTGCCTCTCGAATGGACTGGCCGGAGGTGATGACGTCGTCGACGACCACCACCCGCATTCCGTCTTGCGGCGGGGTGCCGACAAACCAGCCGCCTTCGCCGTGGTCTTTTTGCTCTTTGCGATCGAACCCGAACGGGACATCTCGGGTGGCGTGGCTGGCCGCGATGGCCGTCGCCACTGCGAGGGGGACGCCCTTGTACGCGGGTCCGAACACGAGGTCGCATGGCAAGCCGGCGCGATCCATCGCGGCGGCGTAGGCTCGGCCCGTGCCGCCGATCGCTGCCCCCGTGCGCAGTTGGCCCGCGTTGATGAAGTACGGTGAGCGGCGACCGGACTTGAGGGTGAACTCGCCAAATCGAACCGCCTCGTGCCGGACCAACAGATCGACGAACTCACGTTGGTAAGCGTGCATGCGAGCCACCATAGCGTGCGCTCGGACGCGTCGGGCGTGGCGTGAGGGCCACAGAGGCCGCGCTCGGCAGACGCGCAATGCAGGGACCGGTGGGCGGTTGTGCGACAACCCGCGGCGTCGAGGCTGCCGCCGAAACCCTCGCCGGGCGCTGTCTGGCACGGGAGCTCGATTCCGTGGTCGCCACGCCTTGGGTGGCCGCGCCATGCCGCGGCGGTTCGGTTCCGCGGCGTCGAGCCCGAGTTCCCAACCATCGTTGGATCGAGAGACGTGGAGACCCTTCTCGTTGTCCGCCTCTGGGTGCTCGGGCCAGGTTGATTGACACCCACGAGGTGGTGTCGTACGGCTCAAGAGGTGACGACTTGGACCTGTGCTCGCTGCCACACGCTGGTGACGGAGTCTGACGAGCCGCTGCGCTGTGCGGCGTGCGGAGCCGAGGCGGGATTCGAGTCGACGGCCGAGCCGACGGGTCCCATGACGCTGTTCGCCGCGCTGGTGACCGTGGTGGTGGTGGGCTCGGTCGCAAGCTCGCTCCTCGTGTGGGGTTTCGGCTAGCTTGTTGGTTTTGTGCGGTGGCCGGCGGTTCGGTTGCGCTTGGTTGCGGCCCCTCGCCGCCGTTGTCCGCTGATAGCGTCGGCGTGTCGTCTGTTGCCGGCATCCTCCCCGTTGGGAGGACGCGAAGCATGACCGCCTGTGGTGCATCCACGAGGAATCAACAGCGAGTCGAAGGGGAAGACCCGACGATCCAGCGCGGGTCGAAGCGGGGCTGGCCCCACGTGGCGTCGAGCATGCGGTCGTCACTGCGTTCGAATGCGGACGGGTGTAGGCATCGGGTTCCATTCAAGCTGAAAACCGAGCATTCGCATTCGTGGGCGATCGTCGGCGACGGTCTCACGCACCCGACGGGCGGCTCGAAACAGCACGAACGAAACGTGGCATGACCACTCGCGGCCTGCGCGAGGCGAGCGGCAGCCGACCGGTGGAGGCAGTCACCGGCCGCTGGATCGAAATGGGGCTAGGGCCCGCTCACAAGCGGTGTTACTCTAGCGGCCGAAGTGAGTTGGACTTGATCGTTCGCTGCGAGAATTGCCAAACCGAGTTCGCCCTCGACGGTAGCCAAATCACCAGCGACGGCGTCACCGTGCGGTGCTCGGTGTGCGCTCATGTGTTTCGGGTCGCGCCGCCACAGGGTAGTGCCGCAGATCAGCCGTGGCAGATCCGAACGGTAGAGAATCGTCTGTTCACGGCCGTTGATTTGGCCATGCTGTACCAGTGGGTCAAAGAGGGGCGATTGCACCCAGACGATGAGGTCTCTCGCACCGGCCACGCATGGCTCAAGCTCGGCGAGATTCCTGAGTTCTCGCGGTTGTTCACGGATTTTGCCGGGCTTCCGGCTGTCTTTCGCAAGGTCGAGGCTCCGGACACGACGGACGTGCAGTCGGGCGTTTTTGCTCCACCTTCGCCCGCTTCCCCGGACCTCGTGCTGGCGCCGGAGGACCCTGGGGGGCGGCTGACCCAGCCGTGGGGGACGCCGGTTACACCGCCGCCGCAAGACCGCGTCATCGCGGACCGAGGCGGGCCCGGAGGGGACTCGATGCTCGGGGCGGCGACTCGTCACGCCAGCGGCAACTCGGCTGCGGCCGCGGTGAGTTCGGTTGACGAACCGCCGGGCGAGGACGCTGCGGGATCGGGGTCGCCGGCCGAGTTGGCGGCGTCGATCCCCGTGTCGCCGCTCCCCGCCGCGACGGGGGACGGTCCGCTGTCCGAATCTCCGGTCTTCGCGGATATGGACCCCCGCGCGGAGTCGCGAACCGGCTTTCCTCGGGTCGCTGCTTTCTTCGGGGCGTTCACCGGCGTGGTCGCCGTTGCGGCGGCCGGTGTGGGCATCGCGTACGCGCTGGGCGTGCGGCTGCCCCAGGCTGAACCGATGCCGTCAGCGGAGCGGGAGCCGGCCGAGCTATCGGACCGCGTCCGCGGCCAACTCGAACGAGCCCAGGCCGTGCGTGACAAGCTGTCGAGGTCGGAGATGGAGGCTGCGGACATGGCCTTGCAGCGGGCGCTCGATGCCGGCGGGCTTTCGCCCACCGAACGCGCGTCGCTGGCCGTTGCCCACGCCGACTTGCTGGCGACACGGGCCCTCGGCTCGAGACTGACTCGGGCGCTGGGCCAGTCTCGTGGGCTGTCCGATGAGGACCTGGAGAAGCTAGCCGAGCAGGCCGACGCCGATGCCACGCGGGCGCGCGCCGCCCTCACGGGCGCCGTGGCCGATGTCCCTGAGCACATCGACATCGCCGCGGTCCGGGGTCGCGTGCGCTTGGCCGAAGGGCGCGATCCGGCCAAGGTCCGGCAGCTCTTGGGAGCCAAGCCGCCGTCCGCCGAGGTGCAGGTCTTGATCGAGGCGGCCGCGTTGTGGCGGACGTCCCCCGCTGACTCGGCGCCCACCGAGGGCGAGACCGAGGCGCCCCCGGTGCCGCCGTCCCTCGAGGAGTCGCTGCAGCGACTCTCGCCCCCGACCGGGCTGTCGAGGGCGCTGTTGGCTTTGGCGCGCGAGCGCAAGCAGGACGAACTCGGGGCGGCCACGGCCATTCGGGCGGCGGTGGCCACCGCGAGCGATCACCCGCTCGCGAGGTTCGCGGAGGTCGATGCCTCCACCGGTGCAGAGACCTCGTCCTCGGATCAGCGCAAGCCGCGGAAGGCTGCCGCGACCCGATCGTCCACTGCGCGCCACGACGCCAGTTCGTCGGGGGCAGCGGTCGATCGTTTGCTGGATCAGGGCTGCAGCGCGGTCGAAAACCATCGACCCGGCGACGCCGTCGGACCGTTGCGCCAGGCGCTTGAACGGGCGCCGCGCAACATCGACGGGCTGGTCTGTTTGGCCGCGGCGTACGCTGCGATGTCGAATCTGCAGAGCGCTCAGGTCTACTACAAGCGGGCATTGGCCATATCCCCGCGCCACCGCACGGCACTCGCCGGCGCCGGCCGTGTGGCGGACCGCATGGGGATCGTCGATCAGGCGCTGCGGTACTACCGTCGGCTGCTCACCATTGATTCGAGCCACGTCGCGGCGCGACGCTATGTCGACGAGCACCGAGGCGCCGCGTCGTCTCGCCCGTCTTCCGCATCGGAGACCGCGGCCCCGGCGAAGCCAGCCGTCACGCCCGAACGGCCGTCGACGACCGTGCCCCAGGGCGCCGTTGCGCCGACAAGCGGCGAGCCGACCGGTGTCCAGGCCACCCGGCCCACCCAGCGGCCAACTCGACCCAAGCCCCAAGCGAGTTCGGGCGAGCCCAGCGCCGCCCCGCCACCGAACGGGGCTCGGTAGCGAGTCGGCGGGGTCGAGTGACGACCTCGCCCGGGAGGCGACCCGTGTGGTCGCGACCGGGCAATTCGCTACCCGCCGGACAGCTCTGACCCCGCGCACCGATACTATCTAGTTGACCTATGGGGACTGCTCCGGCGTTTTGGATTGGGGGCTCCTATAGTGTGGGCCTGCGGGCCCGGGTGCCGTCTGCGAGGGTCCGCGGCCGAGGTCGCCCGGTATGCCGATAGATTCGGGCCGCCTGGCCGATACGATCGCGCTGTCGTCGGCAATGCCGATACACGCCGGCCTACGGACGGCCAATGCCCGCTGGTCCGCGCACGCGCTTGAGGCGACGCTTGGACGTCGAACGGAACCGCTGCGCGGCCCGGGGTACCGCAAGCATTCGGAACCCCGTTATGGGCAAACCTTGTGGCGCGGACGGTTCGGCGCGGAGCCTGTATCCCACGGAGTCCAAGGACTGCCGGACGCTCGGTCGCGCGGCACTCTAGTCGGGCTGCGTGTCGGCAGGCAGTCGCGTCGCCAACCGCCGCGCATGGGGCGGACGGCGGCTGCGCTAGACCAAGCTGTATCGCGTCCCGCGAGCTTGGCCTTCCCAGGTGATCTTGCCCTCGTTGGCCAGACGGGTCAGCGAGGTTCGCAGCTGCAGTGAGGTGCCACCGGCGATCGGACGGATTTGCTCGGAGTTGGCGGGGGCGGAGATCGTGCGCAGAGCGTCGAGCACGGCGTCGTCGTACGCTTCGCGGCCTTCGGGGGTCCGGGTGTTGACGGTACCAGCGGGAGCCGCGGCCGGGCGCACAGGAGCCGGGGTTTTGGGCTTGCTCACCACAGTGGCCTTGGCCGGGCGGCTGGGGCGACGCTCGGCGGAGTGCGCGTCTGCGTCACCGAGCAGATGACCCACAGTCACGTCGTTGAGCAGATTGGAGAACTTGCCTTTTCCGAGGGCTAGCAGATCGGCCAAGCTCAACTCGGGGTGGCGGCGGATTTGCTCGATGAACAGCTCGCGTTGAGCTTCGGCTAGTGCGTTTTGAAGATCGTTTTCGAAGTTGGGCACGCGGCGGACTGTAGCACTGTGCCAGTCAACAGTAAAATCGAATGGCGGCCGGGCGGCGCGCGGGCAGTAGTCAGAGACGGCAGATTGCCACGAGTCTAGAGTTTGGCCATTGCCGTCGCCACGACCCGGATGAACTGAGCAAACGCGTTGGCATCGATTGTTTCCGAGCGCGCGGCTCGAATGCGCAATTGAGCGCCAGCCGGGTAGAACGCAGCTTCTGCGGCAGGAAATCGAGCGATTGCCTCGGGTAGCGCGTCGCCGAAGGGCTCGAGGGCTCGGATGGCGCCCCGAACGCGATGGTGGTGCGCAGTGGCGTCTGATGTAGTCGTTTCGGCGCCGTTTGGCAACAGACGCACCTTCGGGCGGTCACGTGGAATGACCCCAACCGATAGCTGGATCTCCCAGAGATCTCCTCGCGGACGCGCTCGCCATCGCACCGGACAACCGTCGACACTGCCCTCGACGGCAACTACCGATTCTGCGTCGAGCACGATCGGCGCGTCTAGCCCGAGTTCGGTGGCGAGCTGAGCCGCCGCCGGGGTGATCGGTTGCCGCGGCCGGCTGGGTCGCGGGTTGTCGGGGTCGAGGCCTGAATCGACCAGCAAAATCGCACCAGTGCCGACCAACAAGGCCAGGTGGGGACTTCCGAGACCGAGCCCTCCCAACGTCATCAGAGTGAGTGCTACGCCGGTTTTGCGGTCTCGGGAGGAGACCAAAGCGGTGGCGATTGTGATGAGGATGAAGAATACCCCGACCGTCATCAGCGACACCTGCCAGTCGGCGACGTACGCCGGATAGGGCACGGTGAAGCCGAAAAACGACTCTAGCAACCCTGACAATGAACTTTCGAGCTGGCCGAACCTCCGGTCGTACTGGCCGCGCAGCCAGAGACAAAACCATGCCACCACAATAGCCAAAGTGATCCGCACCCACACCGGAACCCGGGGGCGGTACACGAAACCCAGCGCAATGGCGCTAATGACGATAGTACTTCCAAGCCAAATCGTCCGCTGGGCGGGCACAATCTCGCCCACGAGGCCGCTGGGTCCCACGAGGGCGATGCGCGTGGTCCACGGGATGAGCAGCACGGCGGCGAGCCAGCGGCTCGGCGATCGAGACATTGAGCGCCACGCCATCGTGAGGGCGGCCGGCCAGGTGACGAGAAACAGCGCGGCCCCCACAAGGTGCGAGCGCTGGCTCCAACGGGCCATCTCGGGCCGGGCCTCGCTGGCGTGGGCTACCAAAAGCCCCAGCAGACCCAGCGCGCCAATGGTCACTATGGCTACTCGCCACCGCCCCCAATTGGCTCGCTGCACCCATTTCGACAGTACGTATGCGCTAGAACCGGCGGCGAGAAACCCCGCAAAATAGTGCGCGATCGTCTCGCCATGGAGCGCGGAGCCCAGATTTGTGAGGCCGGGGCGCAGCAGGTAGTACGTCGGTAGTGGCCAGCCGAGCAAAATCGGAATGGCCACTCGCGGACGGTCGCGAAGCAGCCAAACCAGCGTGAGTGCGCCGGCTCCCGCCAGTACCGCCGCGATGTACGCGGTACGAGGCGCCGCGGCGGCCGTCGCTAGCGCAGAAAGCGGAGCAAGGGCGAGCTCGACTCCAGCGACGGCTTCCACCAAAGCGGCCAACATGGCGATGGTGGCCAGGAGGGCGCCGCGCTGCGGTTGTTCTTCATGATGGGCCACGCGAGCAACGGGGTCGTTTTGGTCAGTTTAGCCGGGCGTTCTGCGCGAACGCGGTTTTTTTTGAGGTGGTGGCATGTTGTCCTACATGTGGCCAAGATGCGAACCGCAGCGATTCTACTGGGTTTGGCCGTGTGGTTGACCGCCACCACCGGGCAACCCGCCCCGCGCCCGGTGACCGGGCGCCGGTTCGTCGTGGCCCTCGATCCGGGCCACGGGGGCAGTAACACGGGCTGCCACGGGCACCGAGTCGAGGAGAAAGAGCTGACATTGCGTCTCGCCATCGAATTGCGCGACGAGTTGGCGCGACGCCTGCCCCGAGCGCAGGTGGTGCTGACCCGGGTCGGCGACGACACCATGACCTTGGCCGAGCGGACGGCCACCGCGAATCGCGTGGGCGCCGATGTGCTGCTCAGCATTCACGCCAACGCATCGATGGCCCACGACCAAACCGGGTTCGAGACGTTTGTGCTCGCACCCGAGATCGCCGAGTTCGACGCGACGGCGGGCCAAGGCCGCGGTCGGGAGGTGGGGGCCGTCGAGCGCAGCAGCCCCGTGGGCGCGATGCTCCGCGAGCTCGAGTACCAAACGAACCGTCGTCGAGCCGCCGAGTTGGCGACGAGTATTCAGCGGCAGCAGGCGGTTCGGTTCCCCGCTCGCGCGAATCGTGGCGTCCGGCCCGGGCCGTTTGATGTGCTGATGGGAGCGGCCATGCCCGCCGTGCTCACCGAGGTGGGTTTTTTGGATCATCGTGAGGAGGGAGCAGATCTCATGCGTCCCGATGTGCAAGCGCAGATCGTCGACGGTCTCGCTGAAGCGCTCGTGGAGTACTACCGCAATCTCGTGCGCACGGATTGACGGCGTTCGAAGAGGGTGCCGCGAGGGGCGGTTCGCCGGTTTCGCTTGGCGAGTCAGCTGCCTATACTTAGCCACCGTGACCGCTACGTTCAGCTTTGCCAAGAACTTGAAGACTGCCACCAAAGGGGCGAAGACCGTGGTCGTTGTCGCACCAGGCCGCGCCTACACCAACGCTCGACTGGGCAAACTGTTCAGCAAAAAGCTCGGCGGCTTGCTGGTCGAGCTGGCCAAAGACGCCAAAGGGGGCGAAATCGGCGGCTGTGCGGCGACGTTGACCCTCGGGGAGCCGCGGCGACTCGCGGCGGTGGTGCTCCCCGACGCGGTGTCTCGCTACAATTGCCCGGCGCGCCCTGAGTGCATCACGCGGTTGGTCGGGTCGATCGCGGGGTCGGAGCGCGGGAAGGTGACGGTCGTCCTCGTTCTCGATGACGCCGAACACTACCTCGCGGCTGCGAACGCAGTCGCCCGCGCGTTTCCGAAGTACATGAAACGCAGCGGTCGCATGGCAAGCGCCCGCGTCCGGGTGGTCGCGGTCGCCAGCGACGGCACGCCGATCGCACCCGCACCGCGGCTCGACGCGGTCACGCGAGCCAGCCGCGACGCGGCAGAGTTGGTCGACACGCCGC
Organism: Myxococcales bacterium FL481; assembly: GCA_006508105.1. Classification (GTDB taxonomy): domain Bacteria; phylum Myxococcota_A; class Polyangia; order Nannocystales; family Nannocystaceae; genus FL481. The sequence goes on from QKPP01000218.1 coordinate 11,136, forward strand.
CTTCGGAGCTGCACCCGGAGGCATTCGCGGAGCGAGCCAAGGAGATGCTGGGCTCATTGGCCGACGTGTCGGTCAAGGAAATTGTCGGCGAGCAGCTCCTCACGCACGGTCTCGCGGGCATCCACACGGTGGGGCGCTGTGCGATATCGCACCCGCGTCTAGTGGTCGCGACGTATACCCCGAAGCACGCGAGCGACCGGCACATCGCGCTGGTCGGCAAGGGCGTCACCTACGATACGGGCGGTCTCAACCTCAAGATCTCCGGCAACATGGAGAGCATGAAGTGTGACATGGGGGGCGCAGCGGCGGTCCTGGGCGCATTTCGGGTGCTCGCAGAACGTGGCTGCCCGCATCAGGTCTCGCTGCTGTTGTGCATGGCCGAAAACGCGATCGGTCCCGCGGCGTACAAGCCGGATGACATCATCACCATGCACTCCGGCAAGACCGTCGAGATCAACAACACGGACGCCGAAGGGCGCCTCTTGCTGGGCGACGGGGTCAGCTACGCCGCGCGTGTTTTGCGCGCAGATACGGTGTTCGACGCCGCCACCCTGACGGGCGCGCAGGCCATCGCAACCGGCCAAAACCACGCCGCTGTGGTGAGCAACGACGGCGAGCTCGAAGCGACCATGCTCGAGGTCGGCCGTCGCTGCGGCGACCTCGTGCATCCCCTTCCGTTTGCCCCTGAGTTTTACAAGCGGGAGTTTAAGAGCACCGTCGCTGATATGCGCAACAGCGTGGAGAATCGAGCCAATGCGCAGTCCAGCTGCGCGGCGCAGTTCGTCTACTGGCACATGGAGGATACCAAGGCCAAGTGGTGCCACATCGATCTCGCGGCGCCGGCTTTCGGCAAAGGCCGCGCATCGGGGTTCGGAGTGGCGCTCATCGCTGAGGGTGTGCAGGCGCTGACCTAGGGCCGGCGGCTCCGGGCTCGATTCGGCCAGGTGCATGGCCGGTCCCGCTGGTGCCTAGGGCACGGGAACGTGGCCGAAACTCGCGATCCGCGTGAGACGTTCGATGAACGCTTTGCGTTGCGTACTCCGACCGAGCTCGAGGGTGGTCACGGCGACCCGATCGAGCCGCCGGACGGTGTCGGGCCCCGACTCGCACGGCTCGAGGTATTCGCTGATCGCCGACACCGCGTACATACGGTCGCCGTCTTCGCCGAGGTAGAGCATGATGTGGCCGGGCATGTACAGCAAGACGACGCCTCGCTGCGCCGCCTCGCGGATCGCCGCCCGTTTGCCGGCCTCGTCGAGGGCACCGATGTCGCGGCTGCGCGAGCCGAGCTGGGCTTGCACGGCCGAGTGCCGGGCGAGCTGGACCCCGAACACCGCGAACAGGTCGCGCAGGAACAACGAGCAATCATAGTCGCCGCCATGCCCACCCCAGCCGTAGCGTTGCCCCACGTGATCGAGGGCAGTGCGGATGACGTCGCTGGGACGAAATGGCAGTGGGCCGACCCGCAAGGCGTCAGAGCGTGGTAATCGCGCGGGCGCAAGCCCCCGCTCATCTGCGACGAGAACCCGATAGCCCCGGGGGTCGGCATCGAGGAGCGGCAAGGTCGTGCCGAGGCGCAGTGGGGCGCGGCGAACCGGCGAGCCGGCCGCGGGCTCGAGCACCGTGGGCGCGGTGACGTCGGCTCGATCGAGCACCACGGCAACCCGTCGGTCGGCGTGGCGGTACGATTCGAGCGAGGTCACATCGACCGATGGGGTCAGCGGGGCGGCGAACACCCACCCGACGGTATGGCCGGCGTGGACGTACACCCAGGGCTGTTGAGGGTGGGCGAGCAGGGCTCGCACGGCTTCGCCTGCGTGCAAGGTGGCGCAGCGGTTGCGATCGAAGGTGGGGTCCACCGGGGGAGTGAATAGACCCGCGCGGGTCGGCACGCACCAAAGCGGGGTCTCCTCGATGACAAAATGCAGGCGATCGATGGCGACGCTGGCGGTCATACGAGCGTACGCTCGGTCTAAGGCGTGCGGCGAGCCCTCGACGTAGCTGCCATCCGCGACGCGGGCGGAGAGCCACCGCCGTCGTTCGTCGAGGTCGGCCGCGATACGCTCGCGGCCACCGACCTCGGGCCGGGCGATGTCACGAGGAGCCCCGGCCACTGTGGCCGCGCGGGCGTTGAGAGCAGCAACGTGCCTTGGATCGAGTGCGACGCGATGCGCCGCGGGGGGAAGGCGTGGCAGCCAAAACGCCGCCGTCTCGTGGAACGGCTCGGTCCCCGGCGCCCGTGGGCTCGGCTGGGGCTCCGAAGGACAGGATGCGGCGGCTGCGGGGGTCGAACTGGCCACAGGGTCGTGCCCCCCTTCGGCCAAGCTCCGATCGGTGGAGCACCCCGCAGCGAGGACGAACGAGCAAACCGCGTTTGCGAAGGCTGGGGGACGTCGCAACCGCCTCACTGAGGCACCATAGCCTCGTGCTGCGAACGATGCGAATGCCGACCGGCTGGCATCGTGGTCCGCAACCGCGTGAGGACGGGTCGATCGGCCCTCTCCGGGGCCGCGCCGGCCCGTGACGACCGCGGCGGCGCCAACGGGGCGCGATGGGTGCCGCTGACGCGGGTTCGTTGCCGCCGACGCCACGTGGAGTCGACCTTGGTTTGCGCTATGCTCCCGGCTCGGCTATGCGCGATGTATTCGTGACTGACGGGTTGGTGTTGCCCGCGGCGTCGATCCGCTGGTCGGCTGTGCGAGCGGCGGGTCCCGGCGGTCAGCACGTCAATCGCGTGGCCACCAAGGTCGACCTGCGCTTTCAACCGAGCGCTTGTCCGGATCTGCGGCCTCGGGTGCGGCAGCGGTTGCTCGCCCGGGCTCGGGTGGATGGGGACGGTTGCGTGGTCGTGGTCAGTCAGGCCACGCGGAGCCGCGAACGCAACCTCGAGGACGCGATCGGCAAGCTCGTCGCGCTCGTTCGCCTCGCGACGGTCGAGCCGATTCGGCGCCGTGCGACCAAGCCGGGGCGGGCGGCGATCGAACGCCGCCTGCAAACCAAACGGAGGCGAGCACGACTCAAAGACGGTCGGGCTCGGGTGCGCACCCTCGACTGATCCGGCGTGGATCACCCTTGCGTGCCCCAAGGCGTGCGGTGGCATGTCGCGAGCATGTGTTCCATGATGCCCCGGCCGCGACATGATCTTTCGACCCGTTCCGCGACGTCGGCGCGGCCTTTTGGCTCGCGTCTTTTGTTTTTTCGCTCCAGTGCTCGCGGTAGCCTGGCCGATCGCTGCCGTCGGCCAGGGGCTGATGGAGCCCGCTGCCACCTTGGCGAGCGCGGCTTCGGAGGCGGTGCCCGGTGACGCCACGGCCGAGATCGCCGGCGAAGCCACCCCGCTGGGGCGGGTTGGCCCGCTGGGGCGGGTTGGTGTCGTGGTCGATGCCGACGCGCGCCGGTCGACGACCGCCGCGTCGGTCGGCGTGGCCCCCAACAAGTTCCTCGCCAAGCTCGCCGACGACCGCCGCGCCGGCGAGCCCACGCGTCGATCCGACGGTCAGCGACGTCGCCATCGAGACCGCTGCGGGTGCGCCGATTTGGCGGGCCGGCCGGCTCGATCCGGATGCGGGCTTGCCCGGTCGATGGCAGCGCGAGCTCGAGCGCCGTCAGGCCCAGTTGCGGCGCGGACCTCGAGGTCGCGCGGGGACCATCACGGCATTGCTCGGACTCCTCAACGCGCTTGACGGCGAGGTCCCCCGGTCCGAGCTGGTGGCATTGCTTTCCGACATCGGCAAAAGTCGTCGACGCCACCCGCTGGTGCGCAGTCATGCCGTCTACCTCCTGAGCCAGCTGTTGGCGTCGCAGGGACGCACGGCGCAAGCCCAGCAAGGTTACGTGGGAGCGGGCTACCTGCTCGACTGGCAGCTGGTCGGCCCGTTCGAAAACCAAGGCCGGGCTGGGCACGATTTTGCCTACGCGCCCGAGACGGAGGCGTTTGACGCGACCCAGCGGTTTGTCGGGACGTTGGCGAACGAGGCGTTGGAGTGGCGGCACTACCCGCCCGAGGCGGGCGTGCGGGCGTACGTTTCCTTCGATGCGTACCTGCGTCCCAATACATTTGCGGTGGGCTACGCCACGACGTGGATTCACGTGCCGCGGGCTCAGTCCGCGGTGCTCCACGTCGGCAGCGGAGGCCCCTACAAGATCTGGGTGAACGGTCGGCTTGCCGGCGACGGTGGGGCCTATCGGAGGCCGCACCCGCTCCAAGACGCCCACGCGGTCCAGCTGCGAGCTGGAGCAAACCGCGTGCTCATCAAGCTCTCCGTCGAGCAGGGGTCGTGGGGGTTCTTCGCTCGTCTTTCGGATCGCAAGGGTCGTACGATCTCCTCGGCGACGCACGAGGCCACGCCGTCCGCGGACGCGGTGGCCGCGGTGGAGGCGGAGACGCCCGAGTCGATCGACGCCGAGCCCGCGCTCGTTTCGCTGCGTGCGAAGCTGGAGCAGGCCGCGCGGCGCGAGCGAGCCCGACCACGCGATCGCATCGCGCTGCTCGAGTTTTATCGCTACGTCGCGCCATTCGGCGACGACGACGACACGGCCGTGGTCGCAGCCCGGCAGGTCGATGCGGCGCTGCAAACCAGCGAGTCGGCCTGGTTGCTCGCGTTGATCGACGACGATCAGAACGAGAGTCGACGGGCGTTGACCACGGGGATCGAGCGGGCGAGACGCGAGGGCGCGTCAGCGCGGTCCCGGCTGGCCGAGATGCTCACCGAGCTCGCGTGGCGCTACCAATCACTGGGTCTCGACGCCCGGGCCCGCGAGTTGTTCGCGGAGGCCCATGCCGTGGCACCGGATGACGCGATGGTCGAGCTGGTGTTGGTCGATCAACTCGCCCGCGACGGTTTCGATTTGGCCGCGCTGGACTGGCTCGACGATCTTCTTCGCCGGTACCCGAAATCAAGCACGTTGCGGCGGGACAAGGCGGCGCGATTGCGTGAGATCGGACGACCTCGTCAGGGACTCGCGCTGCTCGAACAGCTCGGTGCCGAGACGTCTCGCGACGCCTCTATCACCAGCGCGCGGATCGATTTGCACATGCAGCTGGGCGAGGTGAAGTCGGCGATTGCGTTGGCCGAGCGTCTCGTCGCCGGGAATCCCGGTCGCGTGGGCCCGCTGCGCGATCTGGCCGAGCTTCTCGAGGCCGACGAGCGGATCGAACCGGCCGTCGCCGTGTTGGGGGAAGCCGTGAAGTTGGCACCTCAGGACGCCGAGCTCCACGCCGAGATGGGCCACTTGTTGGGACGCGCGGGGCATCGGTTGGCCAGCATCGCGGCGTTTCGTCGATCGCTCGAGTTGCGGCCACAACAGCCCGAGCTCCACGACTTGTTGGCGCTTCTCGACGCGTCAGGACACCAGGATTTGGTGTCGAGGTACGTCGAGGATCTCGACACTATCGTGGCCGAGGCGGGCGAGATTCCGGCCTCGTGGAAGGGCAAAGAGGCCGGCATGTTGCATCAGCTCTATGCCACGCGGGTCCACAAAAACGGGCTGTCCGAGCGGGTCGAGCATCGGGTCATCCGGATCTTGGACGAGCGCGGCACTCGGAGTCAGGCGGTGCAGGCGTTTACCTACGACCCCGGCGAGAGTTACGTCCAGGTCCGCCGGGCTCGCGTGCGCCGGGCCAACGGACGCGTGGAGGAGATCGGGACTCCGCGCGTGGTTTCTCTCGCCGAGGCAGGCTACCGCATGTACTACGACCAACGCCAGGTACGGGTGGGGTTTCCCGGCTTGCGGCCGGGCGATGTGCTCGAGGTGGTGTTCGTCCGTCGCGACGTCGCGGCCCGCAACAAGTTCGATGAGTACTTCGGTGACCTGGTGCCGCTGCAGGGCGGCGAGCCGCGGCTGTCGGTGGACTACGTGCTCGAAGCCCCCGCCGACAAGCCGCTGTACTTCAATCGCGAGATGGAACGGTCGGAGAGCAAGGATGCCGCCACTGCGATCTATCGCTACCGCGGGCGCGACATCCCAGCGATCAAGCCCGAGTCCAACATGCCGGGCTGGGCCGAGGTCGCGGATCTGTTGCATGTCAGCACCTACGCCGATTGGGACGCTGTGGGCCGGTGGTATTGGGGTTTGGTGAAAGACCAACTCATTGTCGACGACGCGATTCGAACGGCCGTGCGGGGCGTGCTCGGCGAACTGCCGGCGGATGCCAGTCCCCGAGTAAAGGTCGACGCGCTGTATCGTCACGTGATTCGCAGCACGCGGTATGTCGGATTGGAGTTCGGGATTCACGGCTACAAGCCGTACAAGACCACGGATATCTACGACCGCCGGTTCGGCGACTGCAAGGACAAGGCCAGTTTGCTCAAGGTGATGTTGGCGGAAGCCGGCATTGCCAGCCATCTTGTGCTGGTTCGCACGCGCGACCAAGGTGAGATCGCACCGGCACCCGCGAGTCTTTCCGCGTTCAATCACGCGATTGTGTACGTCCCGAGCGTCGACTTGTACCTCGACGGCACGGCCGAGTACGCGGGCCCGGACGAACTGCCGGTGGGCGATCAGGGGGCGTCGGTGTTGGTGGTGCGCGACGGGGAAGGTGCGACGTTTGGCGCGATCCCGGTGTCGTCAGCGGCTGCGAACGAGTCGACGAGTCACCAACGCGTGGCCCTGCGGCCAGATGGGGGCGCGAGTGTGCGTCACGAGTTCGGACTGACCGGGGCTGAAGCCGCCAACTGGCGCACGGCATTTCAGGCCGAGGGGGAGCGAGTCGAACGGCTGACGCGCTATCTCGGGCGGCGCTTTCCCGGGGTTGAGGTACAGTCCGCGACGTTCGCGGGCATGACCGACGTGCTGGCCACGGTGGGAGTGCAGGCGGAGCTGCGAGTGCCCGCGTGGGCGCAGCGACAAGGCTCGGGACTGCGGTTCCGGGCCACCGGACACCCGTCGAACCTCGTGAGCGGCTTGGCTGCGCAAGTCCGACGAGACCATGATCTGGTGCTGCCCACGCCCTCGCGACGACACGCGACCATCGAGTACGAGCTGCCTCGCGGCCTACAGTTTTCCCAAGTTCCCGCCCCGATTCGCCTTGATTCGCCGTTTGGTCGCTTCTCGTTGACGGTTGCTTCGTCGGCCGACAAAGCGACCGTGGAAACGGTGCTCGAGCTCAACGTCCAGCGCGTCGCGCCCGACGACTACCGGGCGTTTCGCGATTTTCTGCGCCGCGTCGACGCGAGCTACGAGCAAGCGTTCGAAGTGGAGGAGGCCCGATGAGAATCATCGCTTGTTGCGTAGTTTTGGCGGCGATATTGGTCAGCGGGGGGTGCAAGCCCAAAGCGTCCACGCCACCGACCGGCCGTGAAGCCGTCGCGGCTCAGATCGAGGGGTTGCGCGAGCATCTCGCAGAGCATCCTGATGACCGAGATGGGTGGCGAGACCTTGCGCATCTGTACTGGCTTCACGCCGCGTCGCCCGACGAAGCGGTGACCATCCTCGACCGACTCGCGGCGCAGGGCGATGCGGTGGCTCGGCTGTCTCGCGCGGCCATCGCTAGCGCGAGGATGGAAGACCAGATCGTGGCCGAGCACACAATCGCCTTATTGCGTGACGCGGTGAAACAACCACCCGACTCGACCGCAGCGGCGTTGGCCGAGCCGGCGGCACGCCAGTTGGCGCGGGTCGCCAGTCGGTTGCCGGCCGGCGATGAGTTGGTGATCGCGCTGACCGACGCGATCGACGAAACCACCTTGGCGCCCGAGGCCGCGCAACGGCTGACGAGTCTGCGGGCAGGGATCGAACGCCGATTCGGTCGCGAGTATCGTCGCTACTTCGCCGCGCAGGGCTGCGCGCAGGCGTGGGAGGTGGGACGGCCGGAAGGGCGAGTGGGCGCGCTGGATCTCGGGCGCCGTCGGGCGAATGACGGCGGCTTCGTACGGGATGACGCGGCGGTGGTGGGCCAACTTGCCTGCACCGTTCGAGTCCACAATCCTGAGCCTCATGCCATCGTGCGTCGTCTGCAGACGACCCTTGACGCGCCAGCGGGGTCGTTCGTGCTCGAGCTTGCCGCCCAACAGCCGATGCGAGCCTATCTCGACGGCGAGTTGTTCTTGCACACCGACGGGACCGAGCACGCCCCCGCGACGCGCTACTGGTTCGACGTCACCGCCACGCCCGGCCCGCACGAACTCGAAGTCCACGTGGTCGTGCCGGACACTCGGGCGTGGGTGTTGGCTCGCGTGACCGGGCCCGACGGTTCGCCGCTGACGACCCACGCGCGCGGTTACGACGATTCTCGGGGCCAAGCCACCGTCGAGCGGCGTGTGAACCATTTTCCGGCCGGCGGCGTGTTCGCGTCGGACATCTATCGGCCGCTGCGACGCTATCTGCAACTCGAAGACGCGCTCGCGGACGGTGACGACTACCGGGCTGGGGCCATTGTGCACGGTGGCCGGCCCGAGTCTTTTGCGGCCGGACGCCTGTTGTTGGCTCGGTATCACCGACAAGATGGCAGCCGACCCCGGACGCTGCGGACCTCCGACGCGTCGCACGAGTTCGAGGTCGCGCTCAAGCTCGATCCGCTCGCCGATCGGGCGCGACTGTCCCTACTCGACGCACAGTTCGATCGGGGGGAAGCAGAGGCGGTCGCGGCCGCGCTCGACAAGCTTCCGGCCGGGCGGTTGGAGTCGATCGAAGCCGATCTATTTCGGTCACGGGTGTACCTCGAACGGGGCAGCGAGGCGTTGGCCGAAGCCGCATTGCGGCGAGCCCAGCAGCGCGACCCCGGTTCGTGCGCCGCTCGGTTGGCGCGCCGCGAG
>QKPP01000218.1:19898-25220 GCA_006508105.1 Myxococcales bacterium FL481
GATCGACTCGCTGACCGAAGAGGTCGCGCACTGCTCGGGGACGGCGACCCTCCGTGCTCGCTGGGCGCAACGGCGTGATCGGCCCCAGTTGGCCCGGCAACTGTGGGGAGTCAAGCTCGATCGCTCGCCGGACGATGTCGAGGTCATCGAAGCGTTGGCAGAACTCGCCGTCGGGCAACACGAGTTCGAACAAGCCGCGAGCTTGCATGCTCGCGTGTTGAACATTGCCCCGTTTCGCGTCTCTTCGCACATCGAACGCGCGGATCTGTTGGCACACGCGGGCGATGTCGACGGCGCGAGACGGGAGCTGGCCGCGGCGTTGCAGCGCTTCCCCCATGTCTCGCGCTTGCGTGAAATGGGGCGAGGTTTGGGATTGAGCGACGACCTGTGGGACCAGCGAGTTGACGCCGCGCCAATCATCGCTGAGTACCGCGACGGCGGGGCCGACTACGAGGGGGCGGGGGAGGTTTTGGTGCTCGATCGCGACGTCGCGCGGGTGTACGAAAACCTCGGGCAGCGCCACATCGTGCATCAGGTCGTCCATCTGCTGTCCAAGCCCGCGCTGGATAGCTACGGCGAGGTGGTGCCGCCCGACGGCGCCGCCGTATTGACGTTGCACAGCATCAAGCCCGACGGCACCGTACTCGAGCCGGAGCTTGTGCCGGGCAAAGACGGCCTGAGCCTGCGTCACCTCGAGATCGGCGACTTGGTGGAGTTCGAGTACCTCGTCGATGTCGATCCTGCCCTCGGCGTGCCCGGGTATGTCGATTTGTCCCGGTTTCGGTTCCAGTCGCTCGAAGAGCCCTACCACCGGTCCGAGCTCGTGGTGACCCACCCGCGTTCTGTCGCGCTCCGCGTCGAAAGCCGCAACGGGGCGCCAACGCCCTCCGTTCGCGATTCCGCGGCCACTCGCACGTTGACGTTTCGTGCGGACCGGATGCCGCGCAAGGTCGCCGAGCCGCACCATCGGTCGCTGGTCGACGAGCTGCCGATGGTTCGTCTGCACACCGACTTGGCGCTCAAGCCCTGGCTCGATCTTCTCAGCGAGCAGTTGTGGCGGGCCCAACGGGCCAACGCCGAGCTGGAGGCGAAGGTGCGCGACTTGATTCGTGGCCACGACAAACCGCGCGATCAGCTTCGGGTCTTGTGGTCTTGGGTGATGACCAACGTCGAAGACGGGGGCGACCTGGCCCGGCCAGCCACTCGCACCTTGGCTCAACGTCGTGGGGATCGATTGATGTTGCTGCGGGCCATGCTTCAAGTCGCCGGAATCCGGTCGCAGCTGTGGCTGATCCGCGACAAATTCGGCCCCAAACCGGTGGGGGGGAGCCACCCGATGCCCGAGGCCTATGACACGCCGGCGCTCGCGGTGTGGCCAGACGACGACCCCGAGCCGGTGATGGTCACGACCGTGGTGCGCAAGGTCCCGCTGGGGTACCTGGCGCCGGCGCACGCCGGCAGTGATGCGCTGCAGGTTTGGCTCGCTCCGGGAGACCAGCCATCGGGTCGGGTCGACGTTCCCGCGGCCTCCCCTCGTTTTGCCGATCGGCGAGCCTACACGCTGAATCTGAGCGTTGACGAACGAGGGGTTGGGGTCATTGGCGGCCGGATCGAACTCCACGGCATCGAGGCCATTGGATGGCGTCAGATCCTCGACGAGGTCGACGCTGACCGCATCGAAGAGGTGTTCCAGCAAAGCGAGTTGGGCCGCCTGCTACCGGGCGCGACGCTTGATCTCGCTCAGCTCGAGATGGAGCAGGTCGATGACATCGACTTGCCATTGGTCCTCAACTTCGAGGCCAATGCCAGTGGCGTGGGTGTGCAGCAATCTGGCGATCTGACGATCGCGTCCATGTTCGTCTCGATGAACCAGGGGCAAAACTACGCCGGCTTGCCGTCGCGCTGGAGCGGCTTGCTGGTGCCCTACGCACCGCAGCTCGAAGCCCGCGTCGAGGTGGAACTGCTCGGCACCCGACTGATCTCCGTCCCCAAGCCGGTGCGCCTCGAGTCGGAGTACGGCAGCTACGAGCGCACCATCGCCGGCGGGGGAATCGGTCGGGCCCGCGTCGTGATCCAGACTCGAGCCACGCTCGCCGAGGGGGTGGTCGAAGCCCGGGCGTACCCGGAGTTCGCCGCGTTCACCCGCGAGATCGCCGAGTTCGAGCGCGCGGTGCTTCGCGCTCACTGACGCGGCGGAGGGACGGGGATCGTGCCGCGCGATGAGCTGCCGCGCGATGAGGCGAATGCCCACCGCGCGGCCTCGTGCGCGCTAGCGGTGGGCGTCGCGGTCGCCGGTGAGTTCGTCCACGTCGATCGAGTAGAAGTCGCCCCCCGCTTCACCGGCTCGAACGAAGAGGAGTTGGCGCCCGTCGGCCGACAGCGACGGGTGAAACTCTCCGGCCGGGGTGTTGACGCAGTCACCGAGGTTGTTCGCGGGTGTCCATGCCCCGTCCACGCGTCGAGCGAAGTACAAGTCGGGGTCTTCGTGGTCGGGCCGAAGCATCGACGCAAAGAACAACAACCGTCCGTCGGCACTGGGCGACGGATTGAACTCCCATGCCTCGGTGTTGATCGCCGGGCCGGCGTTGACCGGGGCCGTAAATGCACGTCGGTCCCGTCGAGCCAGCCAGATGTCCCAGCCGCCCAGGCCGTCGTCGCGATCGCTGTTGAAGTACAGCGTGCCGTCGCGCGTCAGCGTGGGATACAGCTCTTGCGCGTCGGTGTTCACGGTTTCACCCAGGTGCTGCGGGCTGCCCCAACGTCCGCCGCACCGACGGCGCACTCGCCACAGGTCAAAATCGGATCGCGCTTCGACGCCGTCGACCGGGCGATCGGACGCGAAGTACAACCAGCGTCCATCGTGGGTGAGGAACGGGTCGAGATCGTTGTACTCGCCCGAAAACGGGAGCAGGTCGGGCGTCCCCCATTCGTCGCCGTGCAGCCGCGCGGTCATGAGCCGCAGCCGGCCGCTGTCGTCAGCCCGATGAAAGAAGGCGCGTCGTCCGTTGCGGGAGAGCGAGAGGCCGCCCTCGTCGGCGGGCGAAGACAACGATCCGGCGCCGAACAGCTCGGGGTCTTCGCACATCCACTCGTCGACGGCGATGTGGCGTGATTCGGGCGGGAAGTCATCCCCGGTGGCGGGCGTGGTGCCATCGTCGACCGCGGGATCGCACGCACCAGCCGCTAAGCTGGCCGCTAGGAGAGAGGAGAGGGGGATAGATCGCTTGAGCATCGTGGGTCCTTTCGTCATCGACAACGGCGATGACTCGACCACCGTGCGAGCTCAAACCGTGCTTCACACGATCGATGGGATGAGTTGTGGCTCTCCGGGGACGAACGGTGGCGCGTTTCGCCGCGGTTCCGCATGGGCGCTTTACGGCGCTACGATCCAGCGTCTACCGTCGAGTCATGGGAAACGGTCCGCTGTCCGCTCGGCCGCTTGCAAGCATCTGGCTCTACGCTGGCGGCTGGTGGCTCGTGCAGGGGCTGTTGGATGTCGCGGCCGACTTGCGGCGGGTCGAGACGGCCGACGCCGGGCACATCTGGGCCTCGACCGCGATTTCCGTCGCGCTGTGGGTGCCCCTCACCGTGGCCATCGCGGAGTTTTGCCGGCGGGTACCGCTGCGTCGGGCGACTTGGCGGCGCTCCGTGCCCGCCCATCTGCTCGCCTGCGTTGCCGTGGTGGTGGTGCGGGCCCTGATGATCGCCGGCCTGGATCCCTGGGTGCATTGGTATGCGGACCCGCCCGCGTTTTCGCTGGTGCTGACGCATTCGACGTACTCGAACGTGACGCTGTATTGCACCTTCGCCGCGCTGTCTCATGCCATCTACTTTGCTCGGGCCTTTCGCGAACGCGAGCGGCAAGGCGCCGAGCTGAGGGCGCAGCTGAGCCAAGCCCAGCTCACCGCGCTCAAGGCCCAGCTCCAACCGCACTTCCTGCTCAACTCGCTGCAAACGATTTCTGAGCTGCTTCGGCGCGACGCGGCGGTGGCCGAAGAATCTGTGTTGGCACTGGGCCGGCTCCTCAATGCGGCATTGATGATGCACGAGCGCGAGTTCGTGACGGTCGCGGACGAACTCGATTTCCTCGGTGACTACCTCGCGTTGGAGCAGACCCGGTTCGGCGAGCGGCTCGTGGTCCGCTGGGAGGTCGCGCCTACCGGGCTGAATGCGACGCTGCCCCCGTTGATCACGCAACCGTTGGTGGAAAATGCCATTCGGCACGGCCTCGCTCGTCGTGAGGGTGGGGAGATTCACGTGAGCATTCATCGCCGCGAGGGCTGGCTGCAGATCGCGATCGAGGATCACGGTCGCCACGGGTCGTCGGGGGGAGCCGCTCCCACCGGCGACCAGCTCGGGCACGGCACCGGATTGCGCAACGTTCGCGCGCGACTGGAGGCTCACTACGGGGCCGCGGCCCGACTCACCCTGGGCCGGCGCGGCCCGGCGTTTCGGGTGCAGCTCGATATTCCCGCCGCCGCGAGCGACGAACGCGTCGTGCGAGACCAGCTGGGCATGGGTTCGGCCGCCTACGCCGAGGTGAGGGGATGAGCCCACGCAAGCTACAGGCGCTGGTCGCCGACGACGAGGCGCTGTCTCGCGTCCGGTTGGAACGACTGCTCGGGGCCCATCCCAGCATCGAGGTCGTCGCGATGGCCAGCGACGGCGTGGAGGCCCTCCAGCTACTGCGGAGCCGGCCGATGGACGTGGCGTTTTTGGATCTGCACATGCCCGGTTGTGACGGGCTGCGTCTGGCCGGGGAGGCAGTGGTGGGCGAGTCCGCTGGTGCACCGGCGATTGTGTTCGTCACCGCGTTTGCGGAGTACGCCCCGCAAGCGTTCGACCTCGACGCCGTCGACTACCTGCTCAAGCCGATCTGTGCCGATCGCGTGGCTCGCTGCGTCGAACGGATCGTGCGCCGGGGTCGTCTGGGGCCTGGGTGTGCCCCGCCGAAGGCGCAGCTATCCGCGCGACCGAGCGCGTTGAGGCGGCTCGAGTGCGGGTCGAGGGTCGTGATCCGGCAGCGCGAGCGCATCGACATCGTCAACATCGCCGCGATTGAGCGCTGTGTTGCCCAGGCCAACTACGTCGACATCGTCACCCCCGACGGTACCTACTGTGTCCGCGAGACCTTGACGACGATTGAGCGCGTCCTGGGGCCCGCCGGATTTGTTCGCGTGCACCGATCGGTCCTGGTGCAACTCGCGGCGATTCAGTCGCTCATGCCCGTGGGGAATGGCGAGTATCGCCTGCGGCTGACCAGCGGCGCGGCCGTGGAGTCGAGTCGATCGGCTCGCGCCGGCTTGCTGCGGGCCCTCGGTC
>QKPP01000123.1:0-5444 GCA_006508105.1 Myxococcales bacterium FL481
ATTCTCGTCGTCGTCATTCTCGTCGTCGTCATTCTCGTCGTCGTCATTCTCGTCGTCGTCATTCTCGTCGCTATCGCCATCATCGTCGCTGTCATCCTGTGAGCCGACGTCCGGTGGAGGATCACTCCAAGGCGAACGCTCGACCTGGTCTCCGCAGGCGAGTGTGGGCATCACTATGATGACTCCGGCGGACAACCACGGGTAGGCTCGCAGCCGTTCAACTGCAGCGCGGATCGTGGGCAGACCAATCGTGTCGCTCGCTTGTCGTCGAGGCATATGGACTCTCTCATTGTCAGCGGCTTCAACCGGGCTACCACGATTCGCGTCACGCGACGACAACGACAGGTCGCTCGGCTGTATGACTCGGCGAATATGCGGGCATGCGATGCTTCGACGCATTGGAGCGCTTGAACCGAACCGGCCGCGGCATGGAGCGCCGGGCGCGAAGCCGTGAGTCGCGGATCAGCGCCGGCAGTGGACCGCTCGGTACTGGCGAGGGCTAGCCTGCGTCTGGCGGCGGTCGGTCGGCCTCGGGCATGTACAACGCTCGGCACAGTCGCCCGCCGCACCCTCACTCGCTGGCCGTGGTCCAGGACGTGGCGTGGATCTAGGCTCAGAGCAGTCTGTTCAGGGTGCGATCGCCTGTTGCGAGCCTTTGACTGGCCATCCGGCTGGATCTTGGCGCTACATTCCGCAGCCGCTGGCTGTCTTTGGCGAGACGTGCACCGGTGGCGGCGCGGCGGCTGGCGGGCGTGACTCAGCGGGGGCAGGAGCGGCGGGTTGTTCACGAAGAGTGTCGGGCACGATCCGCCATTCCAGGTTGTCCGGAGGCGTGACCGCGTACTCCACCGGGCGAGTCATGGCTCGCAGCTGAGGGGTGTAGTCGTACGGAATCGGGGCTGGGCGAGTTGTTCCACCGCGGTTGACGTACTCCCATACGATCTCACCGTCAGGTTTGACTTGAAACAAGCGACCCGTGTTGTCTTCAGCGATAAACGTATTGCCGTTGGGCAGTCGCTTTTGGGACCCCATCGTCTTGCTGAAGAACTTGATGTTTGCGTAGCCCTCGGTCTCGTACTTCCATACGACCTCTGACGAGACGGGTTCGAACTCGATGACGAAGGTTTGACCCGAGTGAGTGCGGTGTCGCGGGAACAGCCCGTTGTCAAATAGGATGATGTTGCCCGCCCCGGGGAGTCCCTTTTCGATCATCTCGGGCTCGTGACAGTGAGAGAGGCCGCCCTTGTATCGATGCGTCCATTCCCACACGACGTCTTTGCTCACCTTGTCGATGATGAACACGGTGTCAATATTGCGCGCGTTGAGTAAGATGTTTCCGGGCCGAAAGCGTTGATCGCCGGCATCGAACCACTTGTTCGCTGGCAGCGGAGCAATCGAGTTGACGTGTAGCCAGTCGTTCTCGGGCGTGACCGGGGAGTAGCGATTGAGATCGAGGTGCTCGTGAGCGTGCCATTCCCACACGATCTGTTTGCCGGGGGTGATCTCGTAGATGTCGGCCCCCTCCTGGTGTTCGACCGAGCCCCGCTTGCGTTCTTTCCACCACGGCTTGACGGACGTGTCGCGAACTCGGCGCTGGTAGCTCTCGGGAATGGGCTCGTGGGCGATCAGTAGCCGATTGCCGTTGTCGAGCACTCGTAAATCGTTGATCGAGTCGATGCCCTGGTGCGACCATACAATATTGCCGTCCCAGTCGTACTCGTAGATTGTTTCGTTCGGGCCGACATAGACGAGATGTCCGTTCGGCAGCAAGCGACAGCGTTTGTTGAAGTACGGAACGACATTCCATGTGTGAACGAGGTTGCCGTTCATGTCGATCAAACGCACGTCGCCGGGCGTCTGGCTGCCCGCACGGACCTTGGCCGAGGCGTGGTTTCCGTGTGACGCATGGTCGGCCACCAGGATGTAGCTGCCATAGGCCTCGGCCGGGCGGTAGATCGTGGTGCCAGTCGGGTAGACGCTAGGATACGCCCCGGCACGCGGGGTGGCGAGTGAAGGGCCGAACACGACGGAAACTACAAGAGCTTTGAGCAAGAACTTACGCATGGGATAGGGGCGACGGTTCGAGTTCGTGCGGGAGTGCACTGCGCCGAGCGTCCAGACCTCGCAAGGTAACAGGCGGACCGCGGCGCGGGGTCGAGTTGCACTGAGTCCGTGCGCCACGACGCGTTCGCGTCAAGCGCTTCGTAGTTTGTCATCGGTGTGCGCCCGCAACCGGGAGGACCTCGTCCGACATGACGCGCCGCTTGCCGTGGGACCGCGTGTCAAACTGCGGATGTGCGCGTCGTGAGCTCCGTCCTCGACGGTCTCGCTCGATGAGCGAGAGATCGGGCGCGCCCGCGGGACACGTGGTTCGACGCCTGGCTCTCGATGAGGCCGGGCATGGCGGCGCACCCGTCGCTGAGCCAAGCGCGCGGCACCGGATGGAGGCCGCGGCGCCTGGATTCGCTGAATACGAGCGGCGGGCACTTGTCGACCCCCGGATCGTCGGCCGATCACGCGGGTTCGCATCCCGATCCGCATACGGCATGGTCAGGTAAGGTCAGGTACGGTGAAACGGGTCGACTGGGCCGCCGAGCGTTGCGCGGGAGCCGGCCGGCGCATCGTCGATGTCCTCGCCTCGTTGAGATTTTCCGCGACCGCGGGTATCTGACGCCACCAACTACCTGGTGCGAGCTGGACAACGATGCGACGGAACCGATTGTTTTGCGTACTTACTCTCGTCGGGATGCTGAGCGCTTGTCAGCTTGAGCCGTTCACCGCGATGGGCGGCCAAGGAGATGGAGATGGCGAGAGTTCAGGAGGGGACGGCGACGACGACGGGGACGGTCACAGCGACACTGAAGGCGAGGAGGACACGGAGGCCGGCCAGGAGGACAGCGCCGACGATGACGATGGCAACAGCTCCGACGACGATGACGACAGCGTTCCTGACAACGGTGATGACGACGACGACGACGACGCCGTGGACGATGACGACGACGTCCCGGCGGACGATGACGACGACGTCCCGGCGGACGACGACGATGATGTCCCGGCAGACGATGACGACGATGTCCCGGCCGACGATGACGATGACGTCCCGACAGACGATGACGACGATGTTCCGACGGACGATGACGACGATGTTCCGACGGACGATGACGACGTCCCGGCGGACGATGACGATGATGTCCCGGCCGATGACGACGACGACGTCCCTGCTGATGACGACGACGACGTCCCGGCGGACGACGACGACGACGTCCCGGCGGACGACGACGACGACGTCCCCGCTGATGACGACGACGATGTCCCCGGAGACGACGACGATTCCGGCGGTGGAGGCGGGCGTTGTGGAGACTCGTGTGACGCCCATGATGCTTGCCAGGCCCCGCTCGCCTGCTTGTCATCGGGACAGGGTCGGATCTGCTTGCCCGTGGCGTGCAACGATTGCTGGGGTCGCGGTGGCGAGTGTCATCTCGACTGGGCGACGTGCGAGTTGCTCGACTGCGAGGAACCGCCTCCATCCGAGTCGTGCCTGAGACACTGCGAACGCGATGCAGACTGCGCGGCAGGGGAGTGGTGCGCACCGGCGGGCGGCGAGCGGCGATGTGTGCCGCGGGACTGCGACATCTGTGGGGAGTACGGGCAAGGCTGCACTGTTGTGCCGGAGATCTGCGCCGTGGCTCACTGCGGAGATCCGCCCCAGTTCAGCCCGACTTGCGACTTCGCCTGCGAAGATGACTTGGACTGCGGCGGAACAGAACTGTGTTTGAAGGCGAACGACGGGACGAGAGTTTGTCTCAACCCCGTGTGTGTTTCCTGCTGGGAACAGGGTCGACACTGCCGCGTGGACTCGTTGTCGTGTGGATTTCGGGGTTGCGGCAGTTCCACGGATCTCGACTAAGGCCAACGCTCACTTCGCGGCTTGGCCAGCGCGAAACTCGCCATCGGACACCTTGATGCGAAACACAAGCGTCCCGGCCGGACCGTAGCGATTGCTTTCATCCTGCCCGAGGGCGAACGTCATCGATCTATTGGCGATGCGCTTTTCGGTTGGGTGTCGGCGCGTCGCTGTTCGCCACGCAACCCGACTTCGCGAGTCAGTGACTGGCAGACGCCGGAGGTGTGACGAACGGCGCACGTCGCTTCAGAGCCAGGGAAGGGGCGGCTCGCTGGCCGAGTTCGCCGAACGGCCTCCACCTCGTAACGTTGGCGGGCTAGGCAACCGCCTGCATCGGGCCGGCCACCTCATCTGAACCGCCGAAGTGCCCGAGAAGGCTACCAGTATGTTCAAATCAAAGATCCTATCCTCCGTCCTCGTTGCCCCCTTGTTCGCCGGTGTACTGGCGAGCGACGACGCTGCGGCGAAAGGCAACAACCACCAGGGTCCGGACTTTCGCTTCGCGCTTGTCGGCGATGTTCCGTACGCCGCGGGCGATGTGGCCAAGTTTGATGCCGTGATCGACGACATCAACGAGGCCGGTGTCAAGTTTGTCGCCCACGTCGGCGACATCAAAGGCGGCTCGGACCGGTGCTCCGACGAGCTGATCACCGAACGGTTCGAACAGTACGAACAGTTCGATGCGCCGTTCGTCTACACCCCGGGCGACAACGAATGGACCGACTGCCATCGCGAGGCCGCGGGGCAGTACAACCCGATCGAGCGGCTCGATTTCGTTCGCAACTTGTTTTTCCCCCATCCCGGTAAAACCACGGGTGGCAAGCGCATGCGGGTGCGCACACAGGCGCAACATCCCGCCTACCGCGAGTACGTCGAGAACGTGCTCTTCGTCCGCAAGCGCGTGGTGTTTTCGACCATCCACATCGTCGGTAGCAACAACGGTCTGCGTCCCTGGAGTGGAATCGGCGAGGACCCAGAAAACCCCATTGCTGAACGGCTGGAGGAAGTCGCCGAACGCGAAGCGGCCTCGATCGCATGGTTGCGTCGGACCTTCCGTGAGGCCCATCGTCGTCACGCCAAGGGTGTCCTGCTCTTCATTCACGCCAATCCCCGTTTTGAACTTCCGCAGGGGGATCCGAATCGAGCTGGGTTCGACGCGTTCCTCGCGGAGCTCGTCGATCTGACCGTGGCGTTCGATCGCCCCGTTGTGGTCGCACACGGCGATTCACACTACTTTCGCATCGACAAGCCTCTGATGGCACCCACCGTTGACGGCCCAATGCGACGTCTGGCCGACGTCACCCGAGTCGAGACCTTCGGTTCGGCCGACGTCCACTGGGTTGAGGTGACAGTCGATCCGCGAACCGACAACGTGTTTCACTTCGAGCCCCGTATCGTCGACTCGAACAAGTTCGAGCGCCCCTAGGCTCGCCTCGTTCCCGTGTCCGAGCCGCACGTCCGGCTCGGACGTCTCACGGGCGCGATTCGGGTGTTTCCGACCGACCGATGGATCGTTCGATGGGTGGATGAATGGAATGGA
>QKPP01000123.1:5544-7664 GCA_006508105.1 Myxococcales bacterium FL481
GAATGGAATGGAATGGATAGATGGATTGGATCGTGGTCCGCCGCAGACCTGTCACGGCAAGCCACGAATGTGTCACGCAGTAGGGCAGTGGAAGTCGCTAAGCAGCTCCAGCTGCAAAACGCATCCGAGGCACTGATATGAACAGAGCGATAGCAATAGCGAGCGCCACCTACCTTTGCGTCATCGGACAAGTGCATCGCGTTTCCGCCCTCGATTACCAGGGCTCGGATGCTCTTCAGGACGTCACCGCGTACTTGGTCGATACCGGCGAATGCGGTGCCATCAACACGTTGTTCCTCGGGTCAACTGCCGCGGAGAACGCGATGTGCGACTCCTTGCAGGAGTCGGCTCCGATGGCGCGAGCCCTGCGGAACTATAAGGTCTGTCCCAATAGTCCCGTGGACGATCCGAGCACCCCGGAGATCGAGGGGCGTGCTGATCCGGCCTGCCAAGCGCAGACTGTTCGCGGGCGGGCAGGGGGACTGGTCATCGGTTGGGAGGCGCTGGCGGTGGCTCGCGGCGTCGGCGAAGGTCCGACATGCGGCAATCTTGTCGACTGGCAGGCGACGCTCGCCTTGTTGTACGGCGGTTCGGCGCCGGTTGGCGGCGGAGATCCCGACGGCACGAACTGCGCAACCCAAGAACGCATCGACCTGGTCGCCGACTGGAACGGACTGTTCGTCCAAGATTGCGGTGACGAGTGCCCCCAGGGGCTGCGCCACGCTCTGCGGCACGACGACACTTCGCGCGTGACCGGAGTCTTCCGGGGCCTCGTCGGGCTGGACGGCTTTTGCAACGGCGCGGCGCCGGGTCGCGTCAACGACGACAACGACCCCCTTCGCACACCTTGCGCAGCGAGCGAGCGCTACTGTCCTGACGGGGACCTCGGCGTGGTGTTGGCCATCTCCGTGCCACGTGCGCGTGGGAATGAGCCGGAGGGGTTCGAAGCGGCCGCGAACAACAACTCACCATGCGAGTTTGGTGCGTTCGAATGGGCCGCGGGCTTTGGTTTTTCGCCGCTGTGCCCTAACGGCACTGGACGCCTTGGCGGATCCGCCGGTCTCTGCCTGTTCCCCGTCGACGCCCATGGCGACTGCGGTTGCAACAACTCCCGCTTCAACCTCCCTCCGGGATCGCTGCCCGGCGTAGACGGTCGCCTCTACAACGAGCGCGCGCGCTACCCCGACTGTCGACCCGTCACGTCCACAATCAGCGAGTTTCATCGGCTCTCGGTGGATTGCGAGGCCAACAACGCCATGAGACAGATTGGGTGTATTGTGGGTGCTCAGGAGTGCTACGTAGGATGGGCCGGGCGCGAGATCTTCGAGGGCAATGCTGACGTCCTCGAGCCGGTCCTCATCGATGGCGTGTCACCTCAAGACAACACCGACGTGACAGCCGGAGATTACCCGCTGTCGCGTAGGATGTACCTCAACACGCTCTCTGGACTGGATGACGTCACGGACCCCGACGAGCAATCACTCGTGGAGTGTTTCCACGACGTCGAGCAACTGGCCACAGCGGTGGCTCTCGACGGCTTCGTTCCCGTCAGCTCGCTCGAGTTCGAACCGCTTGACTGCTCCGAATGGGACTAGCTCGGGGCATCGGAGATGCGGTGTCGGTCGACTAGCGTCTGCGGCGCGACCGACATGCCCGCGTTCCGCGGCGTGCGCCTGGAACCGAGGCTCTCCTGACCCGGAGAGCGGGTTGGCGTCACGTTGGCAGGCTCGTCGACGCATCTCGACTTGGCCGGCGTCTGAGGCCGGGTGGACGGCATCAAGTGGCCCGTGTAGCTTGGTGTGGCCTGCCCTCGCCTGGATTACAGGTGGAGACCGAGATGTCCGAGATCCCAGTCGCTCGCCCCAGTCTACTCGTCCTTTCAGTGTTTGCCTGCCTGGTGGTCGAAGCTTCCGGCTGCGCGAGGAGCGACGCTGACGAGGAGTACGTACCCCAAAACGACGGCGACGGCGACGGCGACGGACAGGGCGGTGACGGTGATCAGGCTGACGATGATGACGGCAATGACGCTGATGACGATGACGATGACGATGACGATGACGATGACGATGACGACGACGATGACGATGACGATGACGATGACGATGACGATGACGATGACG